>JAUIIF010000733.1 GCA_030431945.1 Bacteroidia bacterium
TACGACACAATAGCCGCCAACAAAGCACAAAGCTTACTTTTATGCTGTTGGTTAAATAAAAAATATGTCCAGACTCTCGCTTTTTCTGCTCGCTTCCTGTTGCTTTATCCTGACCGCCTGTGGACGTTATCAACCGGCTGAAGGTTACCCTCCCGCTGACTTTGCCGGCCCTACTCCAATTCAGCTAAGTGAAGAAATCTTGTTGACGCTCAAAAACGGTCAGGATGCTACGGCGCTGGTTGATCAGTTAGCCGCTCTTGAACCACAGGAGTTGGCTGCGGCGCTGGACTCCCGCAATAAGAAGCTTGCTTTCTGGGTAAATACTTACAACGGGATGGTGCAGTACCTGCTTACCCGCAATCCCGCTTTATTTGATGACAGCAGCGCTTTTTTTAGTACCCCCAGCTATACGGTGGCCGGTAAAAAAATGAGCCCGAATGAAATGGAACATGCCATCATCAGGGGGGGCGAAAATCGCTTTGGACTGGGTTTTATCCCGCAGCTTTTTCCCAATAAGTTTGAACGTACTTTCAAGATCAGGGGAGGGGATTCCAGGGTGCACTTTGCTTTGAACTGCGGGGCGGCAGATTGCCCGCCCGTGGCGGTTTATCAGCCCGCAACTTTTGACGTGCAGGTGGAGGAACGTATCCGTAAATACTTGCAGAAGCACAGCGAGATCAGAGAAGAAGAGGGCAGGAAGGTACTTTACACTTCCCCTTTGTTTTCCTGGTTCCGGGGTGACTTCCGTGACCACGGAGGCATCGATGACTTCCTCGTGGAATACGGTGTCCTCACGGAGGACAACAAGGACATGAAACGGGAGTATAAAAGCTACGACTGGACCCTGAAGACAGGAATCTGGGCAGAATAAGTCTTTTACTATTCCAGGCCGGAACTACCGTTCGCTGGCCTAAACCGACCGTTCCTTTCATTTTTACCGCAAAATGTTTGGTTTTGAGCGATTGGCGGTGCGTTATTTGCAACGTATTGTTTTAATAAGCTCAATCAAACACATGTTTCAGCAAGCCATCCTGCACCTGGATATGGACGCCTTTTTTGCGTCCGTAGAAATTATGAAAAACAGCCGTTTGCAGGGGCTGCCGGTGATTGTTGGCGGAACCGGTGGACGGGGAGTGGTAAGTTCCTGCAGCTACGAAGCGCGCCACTTCGGTATCCACGCCGGAATGCCGTTAGCCATTGCGCTGCGCCGCTGCCCGGCCGCCAGGGTGATCCGGGGGGATTTTGAAGATTACGAAAAGTACTCCGCCATGGTTACGGAGATCATTGCCGAAGAAGGGCCCGTTTTCGAAAAAGCTTCCATTGATGCGTTTTACGTTGACCTGTCCGGAATGGATCGTTACCTCGGCTGCCTGGCGTGGAGCAAAGAATTAAGGGATAAGATTGGCCGGGAAACGGGCTTACCGTTATCCGCAGGGTTGGCCGTTAACAAGCTGGTGTCAAAAGTACGGGCGGGGGAGGCCAGGCCAAACGGATCCGGCTGGGTCGCTGCCGGTGCTGAAAGGGATTTCCTGGCGCCGCTGCCCGTCCGTAAAATTCCTTCCGTTGGCCGGGAAACGGCCCGTAAGCTCAGTCTGCTCGGTATTCAAAAAACGGGAACCCTCAGCCAGGTACCGGTGCTGTTGCTGGAGCGGGAATTCGGTAAGCCCGGTCGCGAACTTCACCGGCGGGCCAACGGCATTGATCACCGGCCGGTCATCCCGTACACCGACCGCAAGGCCTTCTCCGCAGAGCATACTTTCCAGACCGATACCATTGCAGTAGACCAACTGCAGCGTTGTCTGCGGGACCTGGCCATGCGCCTCGGGTACGACCTGCGCCAGGCGGGTAAATTGACGGCCCGGATCACCGTTAAAATCCGCTACACCGATTTTAATACCTACACCAAAAGCAAGCGCATCCCCTACACTGCGCACGATCAGCAGCTGCTGCCCGTTGTGGCTCAATTGTTTACTGACTTGTTTACCCGCCGGCAGTGCATCCGGCTGGTGGGGGTACGCTTTGACCGGCTGGTCGCCGGCCACACCCAGCTCGACCTGTTTACCGACACCCAGGAAGACAGCGCCTTACTTCAGGCAATGGATAAGGTGAGGAAGCGCTTCGGGCGGGGCAGCCTGGGCAAAGGGTAGGGCAGGCTTCCTGAAAAACCTTCCCCCGCACCAGCGGCCGCGCCATCAACTCCAAAAATCGAACCTTCGCCGGCAGATGTTACGGACTTCCTGGTGCTCCCGAAAACCAACCGGCGTAGCCCAACCCGACGGAGTGCGCGGAATACCCCCGGGCCGGGCGCGGCCGCAGGTGCAAGGAAAAAACAGTAACGGCAATTTTTTACTGCAGGGTAG
>JAUIIF010000734.1 GCA_030431945.1 Bacteroidia bacterium
GGCGTACGTTTCCGGCGTAATGGCTACCGGAGTTCCTGCGCCGTACTGTTCGCACCTTGCTTTGGCCTGCCGCCAGGCCGCCAAAAGAGGGCTGTATTTCGGATTGCTGTTGGCATTGTCCCAAAATTCCACCAGGTATTCACAGCTTCCCGGAGCCGTAAGAAATTTTTCGAACGCCAGCTCCAGCAGGGGCTGCGGTTCCCGCAAGGTCAGAAATGCGGAGAGGATATTGAAATAATCCGCCCGGTTGAAATCCGCCGGGTTTCCTTCCGTTTGGCGCACGGTTTCGCGGAGGACCATTTTGCCGTAGGCAAAATCTTCATCCGATACCCCGGCCCGCTGCGGGGGAACGTAGTGCAAGGCTGCTGCCTCAAAACTTCCTTCGTTGCCGGAAAAGGGGGCTTCCTGGGCCGTCAGCCAGCCAACGAGAAAGGAAAGCAGGAAAATCAGGATAATCCGGAACATGATCGTGGTGTTTTTCCAAAGGTCTTCTCCAGCATGGTTAAGGGGGCTTAACGAGGGTTAAACACCGTTAATGAATCAGGACATACCCGGGCTGCCGGGGTTAAGGTGGCCTCGGCACGGGGCAGCCGGCGACCTCCGGCGGCTTATAGTTTAAAGACGAGCCCGACGTTCAGCCGGTTGCTTTGGCCAATGAATTCTCCGCCCAGCACCCACGCCCCGCCCAGGTTCAGCCCCACCCAGGGCCGGGCCGGTACGTAGAGCGTGGCCCCGATCCGGCGCCAGCTGGAGCCGGTCCCTCCGGTTGCTGTCTGGACACCCGAACCACTCTCCAGGGCAGTCACCCATTCCACCCAGGCTTCCGTATAGAAGTAGCGCCCGCCATACCCCGTACGCAGCAACAGGGGCCAGGAGGACTGGGCCTCCGGGGCAATTTGAAAATCAACCCCCGATTGGGCGTGCAAAAACCAACCGTCATCGTGTTGGTATTGGTAGGCCAGCCGGCCCTGAAAAACGGTGGCCCTTTGCCCCAGGGCAGCAATGCCGGTCGTTTCGTAATTCCCCACCGGCACACTGAGACCTACGGCAGTGAAAAACCGGCTGGCGGCACGCGTGTGCCGCCGGTCCAGGTTCATGTACTTGATCCAGAGTGCGCCGTCTTGCAGGCTCCCCGTGCGGTCATTGGTACGCATCCAGGGTAAGGTGGCGACCAGGGAAGTATTATCCGAAAGTCCCGTTTCGACGAAAAGACTGTAGCTGATGGTTTCGACGCTGCGTTGTTCGGTCGCCGCCGCGGGCAAAAAGTAATTGTCGTACTGCTCCACACTGTAACTAATCGCAATGGCCGTTTCTCCTTTAGGGGTAGGGAAGCCACTGATCGGCCCCTGGGCCAGGACGACGGCCAGCGGGAGGAAAAAAATCAGGGAGAATAAAGGTAGTCTTACGTGCATGGTTTAAATTACGGGCATTGGCCGGTTAAGGTTTTACAAAAAATATGCTTTGGTCAGGAGCGGACGTTTGTCCGGTGAAGTTCTCCCCGTATTTACCCTTTTCTCTAAGTAACACGAGAGCCAGGCTACGGAGACCAGCCCGCTAATCATCGGGTGTGCTATATTTGCGCACCAAAAGTAAGCCTCCCTTGAGCGATAGTCTCGTCATCATCCCCACTTATAACGAAAAGGAGAACATCGCCAAGATGATCGACACGGTCTTTAGCCTGCCTTATCCTTTTCATCTGTTGATTGTCGACGACGGTTCGCCAGACGGCACGGCGGAGATCGTCAAGGAAAAACAGCAAGAGTACGGCGATAGCTTGCACCTGCTGCAGCGCGCCGGTAAACTTGGCCTCGGCACGGCTTACCTGGATGGCTTTCGGTGGGGAATGAAAAAATCGGCAGCCTACGTCTACTTTTTTGAGATGGACGCTGATTTCAGCCATAACCCGCAAGACCTGGTGCGACTGCGCGATGCGTGCGCCACCGGCGGCGGTGACGTAGCCGTGGGCTCCCGGTACACTAAGGGAGGGGGCGTGGAAAACTGGCCTTTTGACCGGAGATTCCTCTCCTACGGCGCTTCCATCTACGTGCGGTTAATCACCTGGATGCCGGTAAAGGACTCCACGGCCGGCTTTATGTGTTACACGCGGCCGGTCCTCGAAGCAATTGATTTTGATGCAATCCGCTTTATCGGTTACGCTTTCCAGATAGAAATGAAGCATACTGCCTGGAAGCTGGGGTTCAAAATCGTTGAAGTACCCATCATTTTCACGGACCGCGTCCTCGGCGCCAGCAAAATGCATGGCTCTATCGTGAAGGAGGCCGTACTCGGTGTACTCAACCTGCGGTTCCGGTAGCTGTAAAGCCACTAATAAATCAGGGGGTACCTAAGATCA
>JAUIIF010000735.1 GCA_030431945.1 Bacteroidia bacterium
ATCAAAAACGGAACGCCCTGCCATCAGGGGCCAATTCGGCGCCGGAGACGTAAAGCTCACCGTTAGCGATCGTTTGGCGGGCAATGTCCCGGGTGCCGGCACCTTACGGTATCGCGGACACCCCACGCTGGCCGTAAACGTTACCGGAGCCGGAGCGCTGATTGACGCTAACTAATCCGCGCTGGCGGCCCGCACTGGTTAAGGTTAGAGTGATCCTGGGCAATACCCTGCTGTCAGTGCCATGAAGAGGTCGGGACAAGGCCAAAATCAGGGAAGACTCATGTTGTCCCACCCAACGAATTCTCCTGACAAACTTTATGCGCCCGGCTTTGCCTTGCCGGAAAATAGCTGCTGGAGCTTATGCTTTTGCTAAAACCCCGTATCTTCTCGGTCTAAAAAAAGAATTATGGCTGAGCCGAAAACCAAGCCTACGGAGGTTTCTCCACACGACTTCGTTGCAGCCATCGAAGATGAGCAGCAACGTAAAGACAGTGCCTGGATCATGGAAATGATGGAAGCCGTAACCGGTGCCCCTCCCGTAATGTGGGGCCCGAGTATCATCGGTTTTGGCGCTTATCACTACGTGTATAAATCCGGCCGGGAAGGGGACTGGATGCTGACCGGCTTCAGCCCCCGCAAAAGCGCGATCAGCCTGTACCTCATGAGTGGCCTGACCCGCGAGCAGGAACTGCTCGGAAAGCTGGGGAAATACAAAACTGGAAAAAGCTGCCTTTACGTAAAGCGTCTCCGTGATATTGACCAGGAAGTCTTACGGCAGCTGGTTGTCAGCTCGGTCGAGAAAGTGCGGCAAAACGACATTCATTATTAGTTGTTGGTCTCTTCTCAGGTTTATTAGTTTCCGGAGGCAAACATATTCCCCACTTCAAACCTTAATGAAGGCAGTATGAAAATAGGAGTTGTTTGTTATCCCACCTACGGTGGTAGTGGTGTGCTGGCCACGGAGCTGGGCCTGGGCCTGGCCAGAAAGGGACATGAAGTACATTTCATTACCTACCGGCGGCCGGCTCGGCTCGGCCATTTTCAGGCGAATGTCTTTTATCATGAAGTAGACAGCGGGTCGGATTACCCGCTGTTTGAGTTTGCTCCCTACGAGACGGCTCTGGCGTCTAAGTTAGTGGACGTCATTGAGAATTACGGCCTGGACCTCCTCCACGTGCACTACGCTGTCCCCCACGCCTCCGTAGCGTATATGGCCCGGAAAATCCTGATCAGTCGCGGGCGCTACGTTCCTTTTGTAACGACCCTGCACGGTACGGACATCACCCTGGTGGGAACTCATCCGGCTTACGCGCCGACCATCACCTTCGCCATCAATAAGTCAGACGGAGTTACGGCAGTATCCGAATCCTTGCGTCAGGATACCCTGGATAACTTTGAAATTTGCAATCCCATTGAAGTTATCTACAACTTCATCGATTTTAAGCGCTTCAAACGCGGGAATAAGAACCATTTCAAGCAGGCCATTGCCCCGCACGGAGAGCGTATCCTGATCCATGTTTCCAACTTCCGGCCAGTCAAGCGGGTGGATGATGTAATCTACATTTTCAAGATCGTCAACGACGAAATTCCCAGTAAGCTCTTGCTCATCGGGGACGGACCGGAAAGAAGCCGCTGTGAAGAACTGAGCCGGAAGCTGGGCCTCAGCCAGGACATTCGCTTCCTCGGCAAACAGGATGCCGTAGAAGAACTCCTGGCCGTATCGGACCTTTTTCTGCTGCCTTCCGCCAGTGAAAGTTTCGGACTGGCAGCCCTGGAAGCAATGGCCTGTCAGGTGCCCGTGATCAGCTCGAACGTAGGGGGCATCCCTGAAGTCAATATTGACGGAGAGACCGGCTTCCTCTCCGGAGTCGGTATGGTGGATAAAATGGCGGAAGATGCGCTGAAAATTCTGAAAGACGACGAGGTTCTCGGCCGTTTCCGCGCCGCAGCGCTCACCCAGGCCGCCCGGTTCGACATCGAAGAGATCGTACCCAAGTACGAAGCTTACTACCAGGAGGTAATCGACCGGACCCGCGTAAAACCGGAAGAACCGGTATTCGATTGCTAAGCGGAAGGAATTCTTTTGCTCCGTAAGCTGACCCGTAGTACAACCCGTCGGCAGTTTCATGCTTCCCCATCCAACCTGCTTACGCGGCCAGCAGAATCCGTTTTTGCCCTGCCGCACGACCCTGATGTAACCCTAATACGGCCGGGTAAACGCTACCTTGGCTACTTTTCGGAAGCGCCCGTTGGTCTGCCTGCTATAGACTTCATTGGGCTGGATGCGCAGGGTCGTCGTTCCCCCGGCATCCGTCAACCGGATGCGTTGTTTGCGGGGGGCAATACCCGAAAT
>JAUIIF010000736.1 GCA_030431945.1 Bacteroidia bacterium
CTCGGGGCCTTCGCCAAAAGTTTCCACCATTAAATCGGCGTTCTTCAGGGCAATGTCCAGGAAGTTGCGTTTGCCGGTCGCCAGGTGGTGGGTGTAGGCCGCTTCGTAGAGGTGGCCGGCGTTGTAGAGCTCGTGGCTGGCGGCGAGGGACTCCCAGCGGACACCTTTGTCGACCTTGACCCATTCGGCGGGGGGAGCCGCCGGGTCAATCGTGCGCCAGGTGGTCAGGTAACCATCGTCCTCCTGGCCCACGGCGATGATGTCAATCAGGGTGTCGAGCAGGCGGCTGAGTTGCGGGTTGGGCGCACTGATGAGGGAGTTGGACGCCCCTTCGATAATCTTGTACACATCGGTATCATCAAAGGGCATCACGCCCCGGACCGGCCCTTCCAGCTCGCCGCCGGCGATAAGAAAGTTGGCCATCCGTCCTTCTTCCTCACATTTCTGCAGGGCGTATTCGATGGTTTTCTCCTGCACCCTCCGGATAATGGGCAGCCAGAAGTCGTCCTCCATTCTGACGTGCTGGATGTTCACTGGTTCCAGGGCATACCCAGGGGCTTCTGTTGCGGGCGCGGCCGCAGGTGCAGTGGGTTGACAGGCGGCAAGGAGCAGGCCGGCAATCATTATCGTTGCGCTCAAAAAGCGGTTCAGTCGCTGGCCGTTGGATGGTAGGATAGTCATGATTATTATTTTAAGGTTAAAGCACTGGCCAGCCATTGCTGCTCCGGCCGACAGTGTAGACTACCAGAACTGGTCTCTCCAAGGTAGCTTGTCGGCACGAAGAATGAAACTGCATGGCTGGGCCCCTGCCACCAGTGGCTAATTGACTAAATTGAACCGGGGGCAGCCTCCGACCATTTTGCTGCCGCCACCCGGTTCAACTCTTGCTTGTTCTACTGTTTTTAACTTCTCAGCGACTTTGGAGAATTAATTTCCGGCGAGGACGATGACGGAGAAAGGCGGAATTTCCACCGTGATTTTCCCTTTCTTCAGCGTCGCTTTCCGGAAGGGCATTCCCTTGATTTTAGTGGGCTGGTCAAAGGAGTTGTAGTCCTGCAGGTTAGCGGAAGTGAGGATTTCTCCGCTGATCTCCTTCAGGTTGAGGGCGCCGGCGTCCAGGGTAACCGTATGGGTTTTCTTGGCGTCGATGTTGACGAGGGAAAAGTGAACCGTGCCGGCAGCATCGCGGGAAGCAGAAGCGGAGATGGCCGGCAGGCTCCTGTCGCCGTGGGTGTAGGTCGGCGAGGTGAAGTCCAGCGGAATGAGCGTTGCTTCCTGGTGGACGGCGTACATTTTCATGACGTGGTAAGTGGGCGTAAGCAGCATTTTTTCCTCGTCGGTCAGGATGACGGCCTGCAGCACGTTGACCGCCTGGGCCAGGTTCGCCATCTTTACGCGGTCGGCGTGATTGTTGAAAATATTGAGGGTGGTACCCGCAATCATGGCGTCGCGCATGGTGTTTTGCTGATAAAGTGCCGAGGTGGAGCCTTCCGCTTCGTCGTACCAGCCGCCCCACTCGTCCACGAAAAGGTCTACCTTTTTGTCGGCATCGTATTTGTCCATGATGGCGACGTGCTTCGTGATGAATTCCTCCATTTTCAGCGCTTCGTGCATGGTGGTGAAGTACTGTGCTTCCGTAAATTCGGTGTCCGAACCCTTTGCATTCCAGTCAATTACCGAATAGTGGTGCAGGGCAATGGCCTCAATCAGACTTTTGGGAATGTTCTTCATCAGCACTTCCGTCCAGTTGTAGTCGCCGCCACTGGCGCCGGAGGCAATGCGGTACAGGCCGTCGGAGTTGTTCCAGTTGGTGGAAAAGGTCGAGAAGCGGCGGTAAACGTCGGCGTAGTATTCCGGCCGCATATTGCCGCCACACCCCCAGGCTTCGTTGCCAATGCCCCAGAATTTTACTTTCCACGGTTCCTTTCTGCCGTTTTTCTCCCGCAACTCCGGCATGGGGCTGGAACCGGCGGGGTGGGTGGTGTATTTGATCCAGTCGGCGAATTCCTGGGAGGTACCGCTGCCTACGTTAGCCGAGAGGTAGGGCTCGGTCTCCAGCAGTTCGCACATGTTCAGGAACTCGTGGGTGCCGAAGCTGTTGTCTTCTCTGACGTTACCCCACCAGATGTTGAGCATGGAAGGCCGGTCGGCCTTGGGGCCGATGCCATCCTGCCAGTGGTACGTATCGGCAAAGCATCCACCCGGCCAGCGGAGGTTGGGGATTTTAAGGTCTTTGAGTGCTTCGACTACGTCGAGCCGTACGCCCGCCTTGTTCGGGATATCGCTGTCTTCCCCCACGTAAAAACCGTCGTAGATACAGCGGCCGAGGTGCTCGGCGAAATGGCCGTAAATG
>JAUIIF010000067.1 GCA_030431945.1 Bacteroidia bacterium
AGCGGGCAAATATTGATCTACCCCGTTACCGAATACTACCTCGCGGATTACCAGAGTTATCAAGAAAAAGGCAAAGGTTACGCGCTCACTAAGGGGTTGATGCATTTTTTCTGGAACACTTACCTTAGGGACAATGATGTACCGCTTACTACTTCTCCTTCCGCTGCTCTGCTTATTCACCACCTGCTCAGCCCCACGAACGGCCTTGCAGCAAGCCCCGCCCAATGCTGCGGAATACCAGGCCAACCTGAGTGCTAAATACCTGGACCCCGACCAAAGCATCCTACCCGCCGAAAAATTGGAAAAATTGCGGGAACTGGGCGGGCTGCCCTTCTTCCCGGTAGACCCCGCCTACCAGGTGGTGGCCAACCTGCAGCGATTTCCCGAACCGGAAATCATCAAAATGAAAACCAGTTCTACCCGCCTGGCCGAATACGAGGTGTACGCCCTGGCGACCTTTGAGCTGAAGGGCATCACCCATTCCCTGCACCTCTACAAAAGCCGCCGGACGGACCTGGCCCCCAAATACCAGAACCTCCTTTTCCTTCCGTTCAAAGATCAAACTTCCGGCAAAGCCACCTACGGCGGTGGCCGCTACCTCGACCTTCCCATTCCGGCGGGGGATCAGGTCGTTATCGACTTCAATAAAGCCTACCACCCCTACTGCGCCTATACCACCGGTTACTCCTGCCCCGTCGTGCCGGAGGTGAATCACCTGGAAGTCCCGATCGAGGCTGGCGTGAAGATGGTGGATCTGGGGGACTATTAGTGATGGTAGCTACCCCTAAGCCGGAGTAGTATAATAGGATTGCGGAACAATTG
The DNA here is from genome assembly GCA_030431945.1 of Bacteroidia bacterium. Lineage (GTDB taxonomy): Bacteria > Bacteroidota > Bacteroidia > Chitinophagales > Saprospiraceae > Neolewinella. The sequence continues at coordinate 823 of JAUIIF010000067.1, forward strand.
TACCACCTGCACCGGTCGTTACCCTGAGTAAAGACATCACGTACCGGCTCCCCCCCCATGAAACACCTCCTCCTTTGCTCTTTAACCTTCCTTTGCACCTGCGTCCGCGCCCAGGTTTACTTCGACGTGGACCAATCCGTTAAAGTAACCGCAACGGTACAGGCAGCCCCTGCCCCTGTGATTACCGTCAACTGGATCCAGGATCCCCGGGCCCTGCGCTATGACCTGTACCGCCGCAGGTATGCGGAGGGGGGAAGCTGGGGACCGAAAGTCGGCAGCTATCCTGCTGACGTAACGCAGTACACAGACCGTACCGTAGCCCCCCAGGTTTTATACGAGTACAAAATTGTTAAATACGTGGAAGGCGTAGAAGGATATGGCTACGTGCTTTCCGGTATTGAGGTGCCGGCCGTACACGAGGCGGGGGAAGTATTGCTGCTCTTGACGGACCGCACTTTCCAAGAGGTAATGCCCGAAATCCAGGCCTTTCGGGCTACCCTGGAGGCCGACGGCTGGCTGACCCGCATTTTAATTACCCCCCAGGGCACTCCGGTACAGGAGATCAAACAGGACATCACGGAGGCTTACGCCAACCGGCCGTTTTCCGCCCTGCTCCTTCTTGGGGATGTCCCCGTTCCGTACGCCGGTGACATCAAGCCGGATGCACACCCGGACCATCGCGGAGCGTGGTCGGCAGACGTCTATTACGGTGACCTCGATGGTGACTGGACGGATACGGAAGTAAACATTACCCAGGCCGCCAACCCCGCAAATCACAATATTCCCGGAGACGGGAAGTGGGACCAATCCTTCCTCCCCAGTGAGGTGGAGTTGGCCGTTGGCCGCGTCGATTTCTCCGATCTTCCCGTCTTTCCGGAAGATGAATTTGCCTTGCTCCGTCAGTACCTGCGTAAAAACATCGCTTACCGGACGAAGGAAATCATCATCGAACAGCGGGCCGCCATGCGCAATACCAATCCCTGGTTGGGGGCACTGGGGCAAAACGGCATTCGCAATTTCAGCCCGCTGGTGGGGCCGGAGAACATTACGTACGATGAATGGGAGGCCGTCTTTACCGGCACCTACCTCTGGTACTATGGTGCCGGTGGGGGCTCCCAGACGATGGCGGGCGGACTGGGCAGCAGCCTCGTCTACAGTCTGCAGGATTTTCAGGCCGTATTCACCGCCTGGTTCGGTTCCTACTTTGGTGATTACAACTTTACCGACAATTATATGCGCTCGGTCCTGGCCTCCGGCACCACCCTATCCGCCGTCTGGGCGGGTGCCCCCCACTGGCATTTCCACAGCATGGGCATGGGTTTTCCGCTGGCCCACGCCACCGTGACGACCCAAAACAACGACACCATTTATACCGCTGACTTTTTCCCGCGCGGTGTACACGTCAATCTGTTGGGTGACCCGACATTAAAGGCGCAAATCGTTGCTCCTCCCACGGGGCTTTTGCTGACGGAAGCGCAGGGCTACATCGACTTACGGTGGTCTCCAGCGTCCGAAGCGGTTGACCAGTATTACGTGTACCGGCGCCCTGACAGTGAGGGTACCTACACCCTCCTGGGGGCTGTACCAGCAACGACAAGGCAGTACCGGGATTCCTGTCAGCAATTAGGCACCACCTATCAGTACCTGGTCCGGGCCGCCAAAAAAACCACCACCCCTTCCGGCTCCTTTATGAATTTAAGTGCCGGTGCAACAGCCACCATTCAGGCTACTGTCCCTTACCTGGCCCTGGCTGCCTTTACGGCTACGTTAACGGATAGCGTCCTTACCCTCACCAGTACTTCAGAGAACGCGACGACCCTGCAGTGGCTACTGCCTGATGGCACCACCGCGTCGACGTCAGGTTTAACCTACGTCCTGCAGGAAGGAGAAGAAGCCTTGATCCAGCTGGTGGCAGAGAACCCCTGCTCCCGCGACGTGACCAGTCAGTTTATCGTTTATACCGCTACGTCAGCCATTTTGCAGCCTTCGTTACGGGTATTCCCGAATCCGGCCGTTGACCGGATAATGATCCGGGCGGCAGATCCTGTTCTAGCGGCCAGTATAACTACCCTGGCGGGCAGGCAGGTTCTCCTGTCATCAACGCCGCCACAGCGAGAATTGGCGCTTGACGTCAGCACGTTGCCGGCAGGAATTTATTGGTTGAAAATGCGTTTTCAACAGGGGGTGGTCCTGCGCAAAATAATGATCGGCGGCCGCTGAAAAGGAGGGCGCGGACGCAGGTGCAGCAGCACGGACTAAAGAGCAGTAAGCACTACCAGTGCTTCAGCTCTTTGTAAACCAGGTCTACCGGCAGCCCCATAACGTTCGGATAGGTGCCTTCGATGCGGTTAATGCAGGCCAGGCCCACCCAGTCCTGAATGCCGTAGGCTCCCGCTTTATCGTAGGGAGCGGAAGTGTCGAGGTACCAATTGATTTCCTCGTCCGATAATTTATTGAAGAATACTTTGGTGACACCGGCGAAGATCCTTTCCTTGAATTTACTCTTCAGGCAACAGCCGGTAACGACCGTATGCTCGTTGCCGGAGAGCTTTCGCAGCGTGGCGACGGCCATTTCCCGGTCCTTGGGCTTACCGTATTTCTTACCGTCGATCAGGACCACACTATCTGCGGTCAACAGCACTTCGTTGTCTTTTTCCAACAGGTGGAAGGCCCCCGTTGCTTTCAGGGCCGCCAGGTAAGGCGCAATTTCCATTACGGGCAGGTCATCGGGGTAGACCTCCTCCACGTCTGCGGTACGCACCGTAAAAGGAATACCTGCCTGCTCCAGCAGGTAAGAGCGACGGGGAGATTTTGACGCCAGAATGAGGGATAAGTTCGGATCGATCTGCATAGGTCAGCAAATATAAACCAGCAGCGGAACGATCGGCAACGGTTGTACCTTTTCCAGCCAAAATGTCCTGTTTTTCGGGCGGGGGAGCAGATTAAAAATCCTTAGGGTTTACGCTTGCTTACCGCCAGACTGATTTCCCGGTCCATGTGCAGCGTAATAAATGCCTTTTAGCGGCCCCCTACGGCTTTCTCCGGCATCACGAAATCGTAATCCTGCAGCAGGCGAGCCAGGATCAGCTGCATTTCAAGGATAGCAAAGTGGTTACCGATACAAAGTCGCGGACCACCGCCAAAGGGCAGGTAGGCGAAAGGATGCCGGTTTTTTTTGGCCGAGGCGGTCATTCGCTCCGGGCGGAAGGCCGCAGGCGTGTCCCAGTAATCAGGGTTGCGGTGGAGGCCGAAAAAGAAGATGCCGACGGTAGTTCCCCGCTGAATATCGTAGCCCGCCACGTGATCTGCTTCCAGAGCGACCCGGTCAGTAATCCAGGCTGGTGGATACAGGCGCATACTTTCTTCCAGTACCTGCGTCAGGTAGGTGAGTTGGCGGGCGCTTTCGAAGTCGATGGGGCCGGCAGCCTCCACGGCGGTGATCTCCTCCCGCACTTTCGCCAGCTCTTCCGGATGTTGCAGCAGCAACCAGATGGTCCAGGTCAGGGCGTTCGCGCTGGTTTCGTGACCCGCGGCGAAGAGAATCATAATTTCATCGATCAGTTGCTCCTCGGGCATCGGGCTGCCATCGTCCTCGTAGCGGCTATCGAGCAACATTTGCAGCAGGTCATCCTGGGGTGGTCCCGCCCGCCGTTCCTGAATCCGTTGTTGCAACCTTACCCGAATCTCCTGGGTCAGGGCTAACTTTTTGCCTTCGATCCCGGACCAACGTAAAAACCGCAGCAAAAAAGGCATGCGGACGGGGTAAATGACGTAGCGCTGGACGGTGTCCATGGTGGTTTTGAGCTGGTTCGTCTCCTCCTCATCGAAGCCATCGGTGAAAATGGCCCGGGTGATGACCCGGAAAACCATATTTCGGGTCACGTCCTGCAGGATTACCCGCTCTCCGGCAGCCGCGGCGGCATCCAGTTCTGCGCAGGCCTCGTTGATAACGGTCTGCATCGCTGCCACCAGCGCCTGCAGGCGCTGCCGGTGAAAGCCAGGTTGGATCAGCCGCCGTTGGGTTAGCCAGGGCTGACCGTTGTTCGTCAGTAATCCGCGCCCGAGGTACCGGGCGAGTTCATCCGTCTGGATGGCACTCTTGTGGTAGTTTTTGTGGTTCTTCTGCAGCACGTGCTGGATGACCTCAGCGTTGATGGTAAAATGTGTCCTCCGGCTTCCTCCGACGGAGAGAATAAAGTCCCGCCCGTACTCCTGCAGGTACTTATTGAAGCGCTTAATCGGGTTAGCCATCATCCGGGGAAGATTCACCAACACCCGGGCCAGCGGGACGTGCGGCGGCTCAAGGCGCGGCCTGAGGATATCTTTTTGTACTTCTCCGGCAGACTTTTCGCTCATTTTCGACATTGGATCGTGTTGCTGGCCTAAAGGTAGTCACCAATGGCAGCAACCGCTTCTTCCCGTTTTGTGGGGCCAGGATACCGGCCAGCTCGCTCACCGGCCAAAAGGCGGGAAATGAGTTGGTTTCAACCATGGCTACGCTGCCGTCGCCCGCCAGGAAATTGGGCAATATGCTGCAAACTTAACCTGCTGGTGATGCCCTGAACGACCTAAAGAGCGAACTCCTGAACGCCGGCCTCGAGCAGCTTTTGTTACAAATCCCCTTCCCAGAGCAGCCGCAGCCGGGCAGCGGCGGTTGCGGGCAATGGGGCTAAAACGGTTTCCGGGGTCAGCCCTGCCTCCAGCCGTACTTCCGGCGTACCGGACTGGGCGTTAATGACGACGAGAACGGGGACATCTTCCTGGCTTTCTGCTCCGCGGCAACCGAGTTGGTAACGCAGGACGAATTGCTCCTGGTCGTTGGCCAGCCAGGCGGCCGGGCGTAGCTCCGGCGAGCGGTCCTTAACCAGGTTTGCACCCGCGACCGCGCCCTTACAACTGATGGAGTCCTGGTACGTCCAGCGCAGCTCAGGGGCCTGAAGGCCTACCCGGAAATGGCGTAAGAAAATGCCCACAAAGTTATCCGCAGCGTCGTGTTCGCGGGTCAACAGGGTAAAAACCTGTTCTTCTCCCTCCGCCCACAGGTATTCATCCAGTACTTCGCCGGTGATGCCGGCCTTGATGTCCGCCAGTTGCGTCTCCAGCTGTTCCTCCGTCAGGTAGCGGCGGTCTAATTGCACCTGTTCCGGCGTACCGCCGCAGGCCGTAAGCCCGACCAGCAGGATGAACAAAAGGGTGCTCCATTGAAAACGCATAGATTCTATTTTCTGCCAAAACGGTAGCGGCTACCGAACCGGAGATTCCCGACGTGGATGCGGTCATTATAGGGGCCGATCCCCTGGTCTTCCTTCAGGTAGACGACGCGGCCGAAACTCGGCGACAGGTAAACGCTCCACCGGGGATCCAGCAAGCGCTCCACCACAATCCCACCACCCAGGTAGAAACTGGAATTAGCTAAAATGGAACCACCTTCCAGCCAGCCGCTTGGCGGGTTCTCTAACCGATGACGACCGGAAAAGTCTGCAGTACGTGACAAACTGCGGGGGTTGACGTAGTTAGGGGGGGCATCACCGGCCCGCTCGGCCAGGGCATTGAACCCGGCAACGACATCCTCCTGCCCTTCAAAAGAGGAACGGGCGATTACGCTGAGGGACATCCCTACCCGGGCACTGACCCGCCAGTTGGGGCGTTCCAGTACGGTCCGCTTATAGTTGAAGGGGAAGGTGATGTTTTCGTACCGGAAGCGGCTGTAACCTTTGATGGGTTCGAAAGCGGTATGTTCGTATTCGTCCTGCAGGTACCACTTGAGCGCTGAAGGGATGTAGGAACGCTGTGAGTAAATGGCACCGATTTGCAGGCCGTTTTTACCCTGTTGCACGTCAAACAATAAGCCTACACTGCCCCCCTGCGTAAAGCGGCGATCGCCGCTGATGTCGAACTGGCCAATGGAGGTGGCTGGGGTAACGACCTCATTGATGTCGAATGGGGAAACAAAGGCATTAACAAAATACCTTACCGGTTCTCCGTGCTCCATTTTCGGCAACTGCAGGGCCGGGGCTGGTAAGCGGTCGATCTTACGAAGTTTTTCGATCGGCAGGCCTGGAATACTTGCAGTAGCAGCAATAGTTTTCTGCGTGGGCAACGCAGCTACTGGCGAGAAGGCTGAACTTGCCGTGGAGGGAGCCGCGCTTGCCACGGAGGCCGTGGCGGGCGGAGCAGCTGTCTTGGGGGCCGGAAGCGCTGGGGTAACGGCGACAATTACTGCCGGCACCTCACTTACGGAGGACGCGGCAACAGCTGGCTCCACGTATGCTTGTTGTGGGGAAGCCTCCGCCATGGCGACCGGGGCAATGCCCGGGGTTTTTACGGCTGGCCCAAAACGCACCAGTAATAAAAGGAGGCTGAGCAGGAAAGCGCCCTCCATTATTTTCCAGGCGGCGACAACACCACGGCGCCAGCCGATCAATTCCAAACGGGCCGCCAGGGCAGCCCAGCCGGACGTGGAGCCGGCACCGGCGCGGGCCAGCTGATCAGAAATTATGGCATCAACTACCTGATCCTGTTCGGCTTCCATGCGGGCGGCCAGCACTTCCCAACTTCCTGGTACGGGGGCGGGCGACCAGGCAAGCAGCTGTTCGGCCAGGGCAAGATCTGCGGCCGTACGGGGATCCAGTTTTTCTTCCAATGCCTGCCAGCCGGTGGCCGGCGCAACGGCAAGACTGGTCAGCGCAGCTTTCAGCTGCAAGTCTGCATCCTTATCCAGCTCCTGCTTTAGCGCAGCCCATCCGCCAGGCGGAGGGGATTCCAGTGGCAGCTCTTGCAGGAGCTGCCGTTGGAGTAAAGCGTCTAAGTTTTTGGTTGATTTGTTCATTTGGGATTACTAGCGGCCGGGAGCAGTTAACACTTTTTGCAATTTGCCCCGGGCTTTAACCAGGTTAGAGCGACTCGTACTTTCCGTGATTTGCAATTGTTCCCCAATTTCCCGGTGGCTATACCCTTCCACAACGTAGAGGTTAAAAATCGTCCGGTAAGTCGGCGGTAGTTTTTGGACAGCCGCCAGAATTTCCCGGGCGCCGAACTGTGCAAACACGTCCGGGGCATCACTGCTCAGGCTGTACGCCTGGTCTAAATCCTCCGTCCTGCGACGCACATTTCGCCGGTATTGATCAATTGCGGTATTCACGGTAATCCGGCGCATCCAGGCTAGTAGTGCCGTGCCGGACTCGTAACGACCAATCTTTTTAAAAATCTTTATAAAGCTTTCGTGGAGCAGGTCCATTGCTTCATCCTCACTCCCTGCATACCGCTGACAAATCGACATCAACTGACCGTAGTACGTTTCGTAAAGCACTTTCTGTGCTTCCCGGTCACCACGGATCAGAGCCGCGATGAACTGTTGTTCGTTTTGGTGCAGATTTATGGTAAAATCCATAGGAGGTAGGGATAAATATGGGCCAGCCTCTCAAAGCTGGAAAATATCCGTAAGATAAACGATCTGACGGTTTAATTCGCTGCCGAAGCCGCCAAATTAACGATAATGCCACTAGCCGACGGATTCCTGAGTGGCATTTTTTCTGCCGTTAAATGCCCGTAAGTTCCTTTTCCGCAACGGATCAGGGCGCGGACGCAGGTGCAGGGCAGGGTAAAAAGCAGAGCGGGTACCCTCGGTAGGAGGATACCCGCTCTGCATGATGCCAAGACAGCTGGTGCTTAGTACTTGATCGAAATCTTGTAGTTATCACCGTTGCTGCCGGCCACGTAGTTGACCTCGTCAATTCTGATGAGGTAAGTACGCCCGGCCCGGCGGACGGCTAAAACGTCCCCTTCCTGGAGGGTTTCCGTCACCGTTTCGGTAGCGCTCGTGTCACCATCTGCATCGGGGAAGTTGTCATTACCCGTGGGCATGGCGCCGCCATCAAAGGCAGCGGCAATAGCGGCGGTGGTGACAACGTCAGCAAAAGTAGTACCATCCCCCAGGGTAGAAAGATCTACCGTTCGGAGCACGGCATCATTGGTGGCGCTGATCTGCGCACGCCAGTTTTCACCGACGGCGTTCAGGTTAATGCCTTCGTCTTCGATCTCCGCATTTGCGCTGTTAAACGCAACGGCTTCGCCGGTGTCAAGGTCGAGGCCACCGTCCCCCGAACCACTGGCGTTGAAGAAAACACCGGTCGTATCAAAGGTAAGGTCACTTGCTGGTGGATCGAAAGTAATCACTACGGAGCGTTCCGCCGTAATGCCATTATTGTCCGCTACCTGGAAGGTATAAGTGTGGGTTTCCTGCATGGTTACGTCGGGGTTCACGTTGATGGTGTAGGTTACCCCGGTGGCTTCATCAGGAATGAGGACGAGTGGATTCATCGCGGTGAAGGCTCCACCGTTGTAGGTAAGCATGGCAGCATCCATCAACGCGCCGTCTTCCAGCACGGTCAGGGTGGCTAAGGAGTCTTCCGTATCATCAAGGGCTACCTTGACGTCAAAACTGGTGTTGAAGTTGGTGATGGTAGCGTCACCGCTTACAAAACCGTCTTCCACCAGTAAATCAATGAGCGGCGGATTGGCCGTGTAGGTAACGGTTACTTGCGTGGAAGCGGATTCGTTATTGGTATCCGTTAGCAGGAAAGTAAAAGTTACGTCCCCGGCCGAAGTGTTGGAGGGCGTAATTTCAATTTCGTAGGTAAAACCTCCCTGGTCACCCGTAGGAATCAGGAGGGGGTTGTTGGCTGTTTGGCCGGTCCGGAAATTCAGTTGTGAAAACGGAATTACGGTACCATTCTCCTGAATCGTCAGGTTACGGAGTGGCGCATCGCCATCTTCGCCCGAGACGCTGACGATGAAAGACGGGGAGGAGAGCGGGAGGTCCTGATTAAAGCTGACCAGTCCGGTACCACTGTTGAGGGTTACCAGTGGAGGAAGGGTAACACCGCCGCCGCCACCGGGGGTATCCGGATCACAGCCTGCGGAAAAAAGGACAACAAAAGCTGCGAGCAGCAAAAGCGAGAAACGTGTGATAAAGCGCATATACTTATGGTTTAGATTAATGGGGTAAGCGTTTTGAACGTTAATAAGACTTGACAAGGAAGAGACGACTAAGTTTCCGGTTGGTCACTTCCTGTCCCTAACAACTTTAAAAGGCTTACCCGTATTGTCTGTTCGCTCCCGAACATAAAAAAGCCGTATTTCCATTACGGAAATACGGCTAGTACGTTTCGAGTGAATTTTCTAGATAAAGTTATTTTGCTGCAGCAGCGGCATCGCGGTAGGCCTGCATTTTTGTCGCATCAGCGTTGCGGTAGCGCGGGCCGCAATTGGCCAGGATGGCCGCCATTTTGGTATTGGACAGCTTAGCCATAGCCGCTGGTGTCTTCACACCTGCAGCTTCGAACTGAGCCGCCATGGCGGGGCCAACACCTTTAACTGCCTGCAGGGGGCTGGCGGGCGTGGCGGGCTTTGTCCGCGGACGCCCCGGACCTTTCCTCTTTGCGCCGGTTGTTTTGGCAGCAGCAGTAGCGGCTTTTTTCGGACGACCGGCACTAGGCTTCTTAGTGGTTTTGGCGGTAGTAGTGGCAGTCGCTTTTTTCGGACGACCAGCTTTCCGCTTAGGAGCGGCTGGAGCCTCAGCAGGTGCAGCAGGCGCTTCCTCCGTCGGGGCAGCTGTAGCCATTGCGGGAGTAGCTTTCTTTTTCGGACGGCCAGGACCACGCTTAGCAGCAGGCTTCTTAGCCGTGGATTTCTTGGCAGCAGGTTTGGCTTTCGCCTCCGGCTTGGCGGGGCCACCAGCCTTCAGGATCGCCAATTCAGCCTTCAGTGCCTCCACTTCAATTAAAGCTGCATTAGTTGCCGCCTTAGCTGCCTTGAGTTCTTTTTTATGTTTTTTGGTGATTTTTTTTAAATCAACCGAATTAGCCGCAAAGGCTTCTTGTGCCGCATCGAAGCGACTAATGAGGCTCATCACCTCTTTTTTCAAATTTGCCATGTATCTGTTTTGAGTAATCGGAATTCCATAGTTATAGAAAGGGACAAAAATCAAAAGAATTCCGCTGGTTAATGTAAATAAAATTCAGGAGAAACGTTTTTCACAAAATGTACTATCCATAGTATGAGCAGGAGCAAATATATTGTAAAACTACAATATAAGTACTATCTGACCATTAACAGTGGGTTTAACCAGGCTAATTTATCGATTTTTGCTACACTTTACCTCTCGGTTTCAGGAAATTTCGAATTTAAATGTAATTAGACATTCTTTTAAACAGCAATACGACCACCTTAGTTCAACCTCCCTGCCCCGGGAAGAACAGGGAATTTGCTAATCGATTATGGAGCCGGATCATCCTGCGGTAACGATCAGACTGGCTACCCCAGGAAGGGGATTCAGGTATTAAATTAATTCCAAGGATCCGCATTTAGCATTTCAGTAGTATTACGTTACTTCTAAACGGAATCTGATATTGATTTATCAGGTAAGTATCTTGAATTAATATCCATTCTAGAATGAAATGCCAGCACATTTGAATATCTTATTGCCAATTACTGCTTGAATAACAAATTCAAAAAAAATATCAGGACCAGGTACTTTATTCCCGACCGGGTCAACCGCAAAAGCGTATAATCAGTAGGCCGGCCCCATGAAGAGAAGCTCCCTGGAGAGAATCTTACTGCGATCTGGATTGGTTCAGGAACTACTACCTGATCGTTCGCCGAACCGGGATCATATCTCCCACCCCTTCTCGGCGGCCAACCCCGCTCGCTCCCTGCGTTGCGGATGACGAGTGAACTTAAGATTGACCTCAATGCCTTCGTTAATGGTTTCTACGATCTTCCCCCCAATTCAGTTTGGAGCGCAATGTCTCCATAAAATTCACTCCCGGTAGTTTTACCAATTGCAAGCCAAATGCGTTTTTCCGTACGGCAAGACTATGTACGGAGGTAATGGTTTCGAAACGTGAATCGAGCGTACAAAGAAAATTTTCTGCTCGTCCTTCTATTTCAAAAGAAACGACCGCGTCGTCACTGATGACAATCGGGCGTACGTTTAAATTATGTGGTGCCACCGGAGTAACCACAAAATTCCCACTACCGGGAAAGACGATGGGGCCACCACAACTCAGGCTATATCCCGTTGAACCGGTAGGGGTGGCCACGATGATGCCATCCGCCCAGTAACTGTTTAAATAAGCACCATTAATAAAGGTATGGATCGTAATCATTGAAGAAGTATCCCGCTTCAACAGGGTACAGTCGTTGAGAGCAAAGGGAGTCGCCCCGAAAAGTCCGGGACTGCTCTCCAGGTACAGCATATCCCTACGCTCAGTTTCAAAGCGGCCGCGGGAAAGTAAACGGAGCGTTTCCTGCAATTTAGTTTTTTCCACCCGGGCCAGGAAGCCAAGTCGCCCCAGGTTAATTCCTAAAATGGGGATTTTGAAATCCCGGACCAGGGTCGCTGCCTTCAGGATCGTGCCGTCCCCACCAAGCGTGATGACCATATCAAATTTTTTGATGCGGAAATCCAGGTGGCTTTCAAAGTGACCTACATCTTTCTTAAAATTGATGTGCGGCCGGATTTCTTCCAGGTATGGTCCGTAAACGTAAGTGGAAAACTGTCCTTCTGCCAATAAATCGAACAATTCCTGGACGTGAGGAATGTCTTTCTCTTTCAGCAATTGACTGTAGATAACGACTTGCATAAGGTTAGAAATTAAGGTCAAATGACAGGAAAACGCCACCTTCCCCCAAGTGATTATGATTGTACTGCAGGCTACCTACCATATCGTAAAACAGTACCACGTCCAGGCCCAGGCTCAGGCCGGTCAGTAAGGTATTGTTCAGGAGATTCGTTTCTCCGATAAAGGGTGCATTGGTGATCCCCTGATTAAACTGAAAGGCCAGTAATACCCGCAGGGGAATGTACCTG
>JAUIIF010000068.1 GCA_030431945.1 Bacteroidia bacterium
TGTCGGCGATCGGAATCAGTTTACGGAAGGGGGATAAAGGAACCGTTTCGGAGCGGTGAGATACTCTTGGCATGGCGCCATCTTTTGGGGTGAAGACGCAAAGGTACTACCTGTTTTAACGGGTTTTGTGGTATAACCGAACCTTAGTTACGACGCGGAAGCCCCCTTATCCCCTGACCGTTCCACTATTTCGTCCACCGTGGCATCAATGGCTTGCTTTTCGACCTGGGTTAGGTCGAGCCCCATCGACTCCGCCCGCTTGCGCCAGCGGCTCCGGGCCAGGTCCTGCATATCCTGGCTGGTATCCATTTCGTCCATGATTTCCAGCCCCAGCAAGGTTTCCATGGCGTCTTCCATCGTCACCAGTCCCTCCATGCCGCCAAATTCATCCACCACCAGGGCGATGGGTTCCCGGCGTTCCAGCATCAGGTCAATCAGCTTGTGCAGGCTGGTGAACTGGGGGACGATCAGCATCTCCCGCATAATCGTCTGAATGGAATCCTTCTCACATTTTTCAATGATGGACTTGTACACCATATCCTTCAACACGTAGCCTTCTACCTGATCACGCGTTTCGCCAAAAATCGGGTACCGACTGAAGGGACTGCTGTCGAATTTCTCGTAAAACTCCTGAATGGTCAGGTTTGATTTGGCACCTACCACCACCGTGCGCGGCGTCATCACGTCGTGTACCGTCAGGCTCTCGAACTGCAGCAGGTTGCGGAGGATGCGGCCTTCCTCGGCCTTCAGCTCCCCAGCTTCCGTCTGCGCCTCGGCCATCGCTAAGAATTCGGTCCGGTTCAGGGCCGTACCGTGGGGGTCATCTCCCCGCAGCAACAGCTTTTTAATTTTGTCAGAAATCCAGATAAAGCCCGTCCAGGTAAATATTTTCACCAGGATATTCAGCGATTTCACGGTGAAGGGCGCCAGCTGCTTCCAGTAGGTTGCCCCCAGGTTTTTGGGGATAATTTCGGAAAGGATCAGAATAGCCAGCGTCATCACCACACTTACCAGTACCTCCCAGGAAAGGGGAATGGGGCCCAGTTCAAAGAGTCCGAGATCAACCACCGGTAATGGAATGGTGAAGGCGTTGCCTTCACCAAACGCGGCTCCCGTACTGGCACCCACGAGAATTGCTCCCACGGTGTGTGCTACGGTATTCAGGGACAAAATGGCCGTTAACGGCGCATTCACGTTGTTCTTGAATTTATTCAGCAGCTCGCCGGTTGCCCCGCCTTCCTGCATCTTCATTTGCACGTAAGAAGGGGAGATGGACAGTAATACCGCTTCCCAGATTGAGCAGAGAAAGGAAAAGGCGATGGAAACGAAGGCGAAAAGAAGAAGACTTCCCATAGTTAAATTTGGCCAACTGACTGGCTTGAAGTGAAAACGTAAAGGTAATATATCCCGCCTTACCTTCGGTAAACACGGTTGATTTTGCTGCCGACAGGAGGCAATGGGGCGCGGCCGCAGGTGCCAGACCAATGCCTGCCTTGGCAAACTACCCGTTGCCAGCGATGCTGGATACTGCCGCCAAAACGCAACGGGAGAACCAGAGGTTCACCCCCGCGCGCGGATGCCTGAGCCAGACACTGACCTGGACACCCAACACCGTCCGCTGGCGGAAGGACGCCTGTGTCCGGAAGATCTCACGTCCCCGGGGTCAACCTGGCGGGGACAGACAACAGCTTGTTTACCGCTACAGCACGTAGCTGAGGCCCAGACAACCCACCAGGCCAATCAGGCTGACAACTGTCTCCATCATGGTCCAGCTTCGCAGGGTCTGCGGCACCGTCAGGCCAAAATATTCTTTGAACAGCCAGAAACCGGTATCATTAACGTGGCTGAGGGTAAGGCTGCCCGCTCCCGTGGCCAGCACCAGGAGTTCCGGGCTGGCGGCACCGCTTTGGGCCAGGGGCAGGGCGATGCCGGCGGCCGTAATGGCCGCCACGGTCGCCGACCCCAACGTGACGCGCAGGGCCGCAGCAATCAACCAGGCAATCAGGATGGGGTGGGCGTTGAAGCCCTTCAGAACTTCTACGATGTATTCACTGGTACCACTGTCGACCAGCACCTGCTTGAAGGCGCCTCCGGCAGCAATGATGAGCAAAACGGCAGCCATCGGCGCCAGCTGCTTACCGACGCGCCCCATCAAGGTAGCCACCGAAAGCCCGGATTGCCCCCCGAGGATGAACATGGCCAGGATGACCCCGATCAGTAACGCCACCGTGGCGTTGGTAAACAAACCCAGGGTACCGGAGGTCACGATCCAGGCCTGCTCCCCCACTGAACTTTGCACCAGCGTCCCCGCCGCCAATAAAAGTACGGGCAACAAGGCACAGAAAACACTTGCCCCCAAAGACGGCAACTGGTCCGGAAGCTTCGTTTCTGAAAACGTCAACGCCCCCTTCGTCTGCGGCATGTTTCTGAGCGTCCGGGCCAGAAGCGGACCGGCCAGAATAACCGAAGGTACCGCCAGCAAGAGGCCGTACAGCAACACCTTCCCCAGGTCCGCACCGTAGGTCTCCGAAATAAGTACCGGGGCCGGATGCGGTGGCAGAAAACCGTGGGTCACCGAAAGGGAAGCTACCGTGGCGACGGCGACCATCGCCAGCGGCAGACCCGTTTTTTCGGCAGCACTGATGATGATCGGTGCCATCATGATAAAGGCCACGGAGTAGAACAAGGGGATGCCGACCAGAAAACCCACCAGGCAAAGCCCCCAGAGTATGGCCATCCCCTTCCGACCTGCCACCAAACGGCCAGTAATGACACTCGCCGCACCGGTTTCGGCAATAATGCCTCCCAATACGGCCCCCAGGCCCAGAATCACCGCCAGGCCGCTGAGGGTACCCCCTACCCCGCTTTTTACCGAGACCATCGTTTCCTCCGCCCCCATCCCCAGACCAAGGCCGGCACCAATCGCCACCAACACCAGCGCGATGAAGGGATGCCATTTCAGGCCGATAATAAGTGCAAGCAGGGCCAGTACGGCCAGAAACGTAATAAAAATGGGCACGATCAGTAGTCTTCTGGTCTGAAATTTTGTGGATTAGCGGCCGGAAGGTACTACATGGTACGCAGATTGGCGGACCAAACCACCGTCCAGATCAACGCAATCACCAGTTCACTGACCAGCCGCAGGTACGACGCAGGCGCCGGGCAAGTCGTTCTTCATGCCTGCAAAGCCCCCCTCTCGGCGGACAATCCAGGTTTTTCTTCCCGTTTCGGCCAACGAGTGTGCGCAGGAAGGCCTTGCCAGCCCGGCAGGCAAAAGCCCGTCAGCAGCGCGTTTAATGACTACGGCACCACGGCCGCTCAGAAGAGCACAAGCCCCGAAAGTGGCCCTACTCTCCCGCCAGTACGATGTCCAGTATGGTCGGAAAACTAAGTACCTGCTGCCCCCAGCTTTCCTTAATCAGCTTCTGGTGATCCAGTAAGTACTTTTCCTGATAAATATTGAAGGCGGGCCGGGAGGAAAAAGTCAGCAACAGGGCGTAAGTAGGACCCTCAGATTCATCCACCCCAAGCAAGCGCGTCAGGTGGTAGCGCTCCACCGTATTGGTGTCCATTACCTGGGGCAGGTAAGCAAGCTCCATCCATTTCAGCCACTTGGCGTGCACGGAATGGTCTACTTTGGAGGTAACGTTGTAGATCAGCATGGTAAAGGTTGAAGGAGGGGCCTGGGAACAAAACAGTTGCGGGATGCGGGATGCGGGTTGCGGGTTGCGGGTTGCGGGTTGCGGGTTGCGGGAAAGGTACGGTGGTCAGGTAAAACCTCGGGCAAAGATCAGCCATATGAGTAATGCACAAGATAAAAAGTGCTTCAGCTGCTGGATTTGGAGAGGGGAAAATCCCGCAACCCGCACCCCGCCTACTCCCTTACAATCGATGCGCCCAGTGCATTAAGTCGTTGATCAATCCGCTGGTAGCCGCGATCAATCTGGTGGATATTTTCGATCCGGCTGGTGCCTTCTGCCGACATCGCCGCGATGAGCAGCGAAACCCCGGCCCGGATGTCCGGACTCGTCATGGTGATGCCGCGCAGCGGAGCGCGCCGGTCAAGGCCAATAACCGTTGCCCGGTGCGGATCGCAAAGAATGATTTGCGCGCCCATGTCAATCAGCTTGTCGACAAAGAAAAGGCGGCTTTCAAACATCTTTTGGTGGATCAGTACTGCGCCCTTAGCCTGGATGGCGGTAACCAGGGCGATACTCATCAGGTCCGGGGTAAAGCCGGGCCAGGGGGCATCGTAGAGGGTCAGGATACCACCTTCGATAAAGGAGCCGATTTCGTAGTGGTCCTGGGCCGGGATGTAGATGTCATCGTCCCGAAACTCCATCTTAATCCCCAGGCGCTGAAAAGTACCGGGAATGAGTCCGAGTTGATCCAGGCGGACGTTTTTGATCGTCAGCTCGCTGGCGGTCATGGCGGCCATACCGATGAACGAACCGATCTCAATCATGTCGGGCAACATCCGGTGCTCCGTACCACTAAGGGATTCCACCCCCTGGATCCGGAGCAAGTTAGAGCCAATGCCTTCTATCTTGGCGCCCATGCGTACCAGCATTCTGGAGAGCTGCTGGAGGTAAGGCTCACAGGCGGCGTTGTAGATGGTCGTCTCGCCCCTGGCCAGCACCGCCGCCATGAGCACGTTGGCCGTACCCGTTACGCTGATTTCTTCCATATGCAGGTACGTGCCCTGCAGGCCGTCCGTACGGAAGGTATAAATATGGCGCTCGGCATCATACTGGAAGTCAGCCCCCAGGGCCTGCAAGCCCAGGAGGTGGGTATCGAGACGGCGGCGACCAATTTTATCGCCCCCCGGTTTGGGCAGGCTGGCCTGTCCGTAGCGCCCCAAAAGCGGCGCAATCAGCATTACGGAACCCCGTATTTTCTGGGCGTCGCGCACGTAGGCTTCGCTGAGTACGTAGTCGATATCAATATTCTCTGCCGTCACCCGGACACTTTCCCGCGTCAGCCGCTCCACTTTGGCGCCGAGTCCTTCCACCAAATCCAGGAGTTTGTTGATGTCCAGGATATCGGGCAGGTTCTCGATCAGCACCGGCTCCGGTGTAAGCAGGGTCGCAGAGATAATCTGCAGCGCTTCGTTTTTAGCCCCCTGGGGGATGATTTCACCAGAGAGGCGATGCCCTCCTTCTACGATAAAAGTTCCGTTGTCGCTCATAGGCGCGAAGGTAGCTTTGGATTGTTGATTCTTGAATTCAGAATCTTGATTTTTGGTTCGGGTACGCATTTTTTCTTGGTTTTCGTCAAAAATCTGCTGCGTTCTGCTAGGGCTATCACAAAGTCGCTCGTCGGCCGAGGCGCGACGCGAGGAGCTGACTCGTCCGCCGAGAGACGGGGGCCCAACCTCAGCAAAGCCTCCTTTTGGCGGACGACCGCGCAGCAGTCCGGAACGGTATCAAGTCGTTCCTCCTGCTTCGGCCGACGAGCGAAGGCTCTGCTATGCGAGTTTGCGATTGCCCTGTGCGTTCTGCCGGACAATGACGGACTTCACCGCGCTTTTTCACCGGTACCCAACCCCGGACAAGACGTGGCGAGGATACTCCCTGTAAGTAGAGATTAGTAATAGCAGCGCAGCCAATAGCAGCGAAAGCAACGTCCAGAGGTTGCTTCATGAATACACCAAAATTAGGAGCGTAACCCGTCAGGACTAACGACAAACTAGTATTCGTAGTGCCCGAATGAGCATTTGCTGCTGCGTGAGAATTATCTTACGGCAAGCAGCAGGTTACACCTGCGAAAAATAAGGATATGGGACAGCGAGGTTTCGCTAAGGAAAAAATCCAGGCGGCGGCTACCTTCTCCGATTTTTCCGGTTCCGGCTTTTGTTCCGGTTCTGAGAATTGTTCCCTCCCTGAGGGTGGTTGTTATTCGTGCGACTGCTCTTCTTTTTCTTCTTCTTTCTGCGACCAGTCGGGTGTTGTTCCGGCTGGTTGGGGCCTGGCACGCCGATTTTCACCTCCGGACCCAACATCAGCTTTTTGTCGCTGAGTTCGTACAAATCCTTCCGGATCATCTCTTCATTAACGAACTGTCCGGAAGCCCAACTGGTCAGGGCCACCTTCATGTAGTAAGCGGCAATGTAGGTAGCGTGGTCTTTTTCAGGACCATCCTCAAGTTCTTTGGCTGACTGGATGAGCTGCTGGACATTCTGCCCGTAGTGCTTCATCCGTGATTTCAGGCTGGGATACGGGAGCCTTACGGCAGCTTCCTGTTCTTCCTCTTCGATGGTGATTCCTTCCGGAACCTCTACGTTCAGAGGTTCGCCGGCAATCAGAAAGGCATGGCGCCAGAGGCGCTCCTGGTAATTGTCCTGGGTTTTTATCCCTGGCTCCATTTGCAGCATCAGCTTGATGACCCGCTCAACGTAAGCCTGGCGGTCTTCCGCTCCTTCTACGGCATTAGCTTTACGCAAAAGATCCTGTACGGTCCGTCCGTATTCAGGGATAAGTAAGTCATCCTGGGTGGTGTTATAGGCAATATCCCATTCCATGTAGTAGTCTTTTAGACCATCGTCCTGCCGGTCTTCACGACCACCAGGCACTTTAGTTTTTTATCAATATTCGCTTTGGGCGCGGGCGCAGGTGCGAAGATAGTCAGTAAATAAGCAATGCATACCCGAAACCGCTCGGCTACGGGTACAGGCCATCACCACTACTCCACCGTTACCGATTTAGCCAGGTTCCGGGGCTGGTCTACGTTCCGCCCCAGTTCCACTGCGATGTGGTAGCTCAACAGCTGAAGGGGAATGACCGAAAGCAGCGGGGTCAGTGGTTCTTCCGTCGACGGAATTTCAATGACGTGGTCCGCAATTTTAGCAATGGCCTGCTCGCCTTTGTTGACGATGGCAATTACCCGACCTTTCCGGGCCACCACTTCCTGCACGTTGCTGACAATTTTGTCGTACGCAGAGGGGTTCGTGGCCGTAACGTAAACGGGCATATTTTCATCGATCAGCGCAATGGGTCCGTGCTTCATCTCTGCTGCCGGGTACCCTTCTGCGTGGACATAACTGATTTCCTTCAGCTTCAGGGCTCCTTCCAGTGCTACCGGGTAGTTGTACCCGCGGCCCAGGTACAGGGCGTTGCGGTGGTCCTTTACCTCCTTGGCGATGTATTTGATGTGATCATTCTCCTGCAGAATTTCTTCCACCATGGCCGGAATCAATTCGAGTTCCCGGACCAGGGTCTGAAAGTAGGTGTTACTGATCGTGCTCAGCTTCCGGGCCAGGCTCAGGGCCAGTAAGGTCAGCACCGTTACCTGGCCGGTAAAGGCCTTGGTGCTGGCCACCCCGATTTCCGGGCCGGCGTGAATATAGCTGCCCGCATCCGTCAGGCGCGCAATACTGGAGCCCACGCTGTTTACGATGCCGTAAATCAGGGCACCCTTACTTTTAGCCAGTTCCAGCGCGGCCATCGTGTCCGCCGTTTCGCCACTTTGGCTCAGGGCAATGACGATGTCCCGCTCACTTAAAATGGGGTTGCGGTAACGGAACTCGCTGGCGTACTCTACTTCTACGGGGATCCGGGCCAGGTCTTCAATCAGGTACTCCCCGATTAATCCGGAATGATAACTCGTTCCACAGGCAACAATGATAATTCGGTTGGCCCGGACGAAACGGTTCGCGTACTCCTCCAGCCCCCGCAGCGTCACCCGGCTTTCCTTACTGCTGATCCGGCCACGCATCGCATCGAAGATGGTCTTCGGTTGCTCGTAGATTTCTTTCAGCATGAAGTGTTCGTAGCCCTCCTTTTCCAGGGCCTCAATCTGCAGGTCCAACTCCTGGATGAAGGGAGGCTGTTCTTCATTCGCCGTGTTACGGATTTGCAGGCCGTTCTCCAGCGAGACGGTGGCAATCTGGTTATCATCCAGGTAAACTACCCGTTTGGTAGAATCCAGAAAGGGAGAAGCATCAGAACCGATGAAGTATTCGCCTTCCCCGATGCCTACCACCAGCGGACTCGCCTTCCGGGCCCCTACCAGTACGGAGGGATTGTCCCGGTCAATAACGGCAATGGCGTAGGCCCCTTCCACACGCGTCAGGGCCAGTCTTACCGCTTCCTCCAACGCAAGGTTACCGTCTTTCTGGATTTGCTCGATCAGGTGCACCAATACCTCCGTATCCGTTTCGCTGTCAAACGTATGGCCTTCTGCAATGAGGGCACTTTTGAGAACACCGTAATTCTCGATAATTCCGTTGTGTACAAGTGCCAGCCGACCGGAATTTCCGGTATGCGGGTGGGCATTGATATCATTGGGTTCACCGTGGGTAGCCCAGCGGGTATGACCAATGCCAACCGTACCGCTGGTGTCTGCGTTGGCGACAAGTTTCCGCAACGCTTTTACCTTACCCGCCTTTTTGAAGATGGATAAACCATCGTTGATAATCGCTATTCCAGCACTGTCGTAGCCCCGGTATTCCAGGCGTTCCAATCCTTTAATAATGAGTTTATCGGCTTGTCTGGAGCCGATATAACCTACAATTCCACACATAATAGTGACTTAGTGAATACCCAATGCAATAGGGATGATAATAGTATTGAAGCGACTAAACAAGACAGCGCTCCCGGATAGTAACGTCGTTCTGATGGTCATAGTTTGTCAACACCCTCCATACTGCAGTGGTCTGGCGCCTGGATGATGCTCCTGGCTGCCTTTATCCACCGACTTCGGTAAAGGTTACTTTAACGGTGGCAGGCCGCTCTGCGTTCCCCGGTCCTTTCAGAATCATGCGCTTAGGATCGCGGTCCGTCGGGATAACCCGCAGGTAAATTTTATTGGGCACCTCCCCGGCGATCATCCGCTGCAGGTGCAGGGAGAGCTTGGGCCGGTAAAAAATGTCACCGTTTTCGTCCGCGACCGGAAAACCACCGAGGTAAGCCCGCGCGATAGCCGTTACGTCACCGTTACGCAACAGCTGCCGGTCCGAAATGGTCACCAGGTTGCCATTGTTGTTCTTGTAGTAAAGCCCAATCTGATCCGGCGTACCGTAAGTATCGTAATCGTACCCGTCGATGGATTCGAGGTAAAATTTTATCTCCGCATCGTTGATTACTTTATCCTCCAGCGACGTAAGGTCAGGAAAGGTTATTTCCGTCATCACCCCGGCCTGGCCGGCTACGGCAAGCTGTTCGAGGTCATCACCATCCGCCAGGAGGTTGCCTACGAGAGAAGCAGCATAGTCTCTTTCGTAGTTGGGTAACCAGAGGGACAGCGGCAACCGGAACAACCGGGGCGTCATAGCCGCAGAAGTATCCTGGTAGAAAAAGTAAAAACCGGCAATCGGCGTCTGCCCGCTCACCTGGGGCTGCAGCGCAATTAAGCCGTCGGGATTGTCCAGCGGCTCCATGTACATGCCGGCGAACAAGGTGGCTAAAGCCGAATCGGTACGGAAGGTGGAATCATCCCGCGTATTAAGGTCCGCCAGAAAAGCATCATCAAAGGCTACCCGGATGTGGGTGGCTAAGACACTGTCCCCGGTGGTGGAATACAGCGTATCGTACAAAAGTGTCGGAGTCAACGAGGCCGTAAGTTCATCATCCCGGTTAATGTCGATCAGCGAACGGGTCAGTTCGACATCAGCGTAGTAGTCCTGACTTTGATCCACGCGGGTTGGGATCTTCCCAACGCGGTACCTGAAAGTCCGGTTGGGTCCGAAAAAGGCGAAACTGGTGTCGATGGGCAGGATCATTACGACGGAATCAACGTTCCGGTCCGTAAAGGAGAAGGGAGGCAATACGGGTAGTCCGGTGGTCGAACTGCGCGGCAATCCCGGCACGAGGTAAAAGGAACTTTTCCAGGTTCCGAACACCTCATCCTGGGTTGCTCCAAAGGAAAAGCCGGGGACAACGGTGTTTTCCGAAACGTCAAAGACCAGCAAACTATCATCGGCCACTACTGCGGTAGTGAAGGGGATTTCGGTGGTCTGCCCGACTCCTGCCCGGTCGCCGGTCAGTAAGTCATTGCCTACGGTGATCGGCTCGGTACAAGCGGTCAGCGCAACAAATAAAAGGCAGGATAGGTAGAAGAAAAATTGTTTCATTCGTTGGGGATAAATCTGGAATCGCCGGGAGGGTACTTATTGGTGCTCCATTGGTTTGGCGGCGCAAAGATGCTTATTTGAACTAAAACAAGTCCTACCCAGGTAAAAGGGCAGGACTTGTTCACTTTCAAAGACAACGTAAAAGTTGTCCGGGTTGGTTGGCGGCGGACGTGTCAGCTCCTGACGTCGCGCCTCGGCCGCCGGGCGAGCTCGCGCTGGAGCACAGAAATGAAATTACTTGACCACCTCCTCTTCCAGGAGGGTGTGGTAAAACTCCAGGCTGGCGGCGGGTGCTTCCTCCCCCTGTACGTCCAGGACGGGAATTTCAGCATTTGCCAGCAGTGCCTGGTTGTGGTCGTTAAGTTCGGGGCTGCCCTTAATGACCGCATCAGAATACTTGATGGCACCGGCGTGCAGGTCGGGCTTGTCACCGTTCATGAAAGGAGCCAGGTCATCTTCAGAAAGCGCATTGATGCTTGCTTTCAGCGCGAAATCGGGGTCGATATGATCTTCCGCTCCCTGCTGGTAAAGGCTGTAGACAATTTTGCTGTCCTGGAACAGTGGTTCCGTCTGGTAAGCCGTGCGCAGGTAAAAAGGAATGAGGCTCGTCATCCAGCCGTGGCAGGCAATGATGTTGGGCGGCCAACCAAACTTCTTGACCGTTTCAATTACGCCTTTACAGAAAAAAGCGGTACGGTCCGCATTGTCCGCAAAAGGTTTGCCTTCCTTATCGTGGTGGACAAACTTCCGCTTGAAGAAATCTTCGTTGTCCAGGAAGTATACCTGCATCCGGACACTCTTCTCCGCCAGGGAGGCAACTTTGATAATGAGCGGGTAATCATTGTCATCAACAATGATGTTCATACCGGACAGGCGAACAACTTCATGAAGACGGTGGCGACGTTCGTTGATGGTTCCGTAGCGCGGCATGAGGACGCGGATTTCCATCTTATTTTTTTGCAAGTGGGGGGCGAGGGCCCGTACAGTAGAAGATATATCATTCAATGCGGTGTACGGATCCATCTCTTGGGTGACAATAAGCACCTTCTGTTTACTCATATCGCTATCGGTATCAATTCAGGTTTTCTAGAGCTCGGCCGGGCACCATTATACCCGGCTGGATGGTCGGGGATTTCACCAGGCCGGCGGCAAATTTACGAAATATAATGGACACGGACTATCTTCGCCGCCGTTTTGAGAAGACCAATGACTTTTCAAGATGCTTTTTTGGGCGCGAACGCAGGTGCGGGGAAAGTTTTACCACCGTGCTCAGCGGCAGCCGCAGTTGGTCCACCAGACCAGGTTCACGGCCGCTGTTTTTCTTTTGCACCTGCGTCCGCGCCCGCTTATAATTTTCTTATGCGTACTTACCAGACCGCAGATTCCCTCCGCAAGGCTTTACCCCGGCACAAAAGCATCGCTTTTGTGCCCACCATGGGGGCCCTGCACGCCGGCCACATGGCCCTGATCAAAGCTGCCCGCCAGGGCCACGAGATCGTTGTGGCCAGCATTTTCGTTAACCCCACCCAGTTTAACGAAAGTACTGACCTGGACGCCTACCCCCGCACCCCGCAGGAGGATGCCGCCCTGCTGAAAAAGCATGGCTGTGACTTTCTGTACCTGCCTTCAGTTGCGGACATTTACCCCACCGGCTTTGATACTTCCGCTGCCGCAGGCATTGATTTTGGCCCGTTAACGGCTACGATGGAGGGCGCTAACCGGCCGGGGCATTTTGACGGGGTCGCCCAGGTCGTCAGCCGCCTGCTGGCCATTGTCGAACCCGACACCCTCGTCATGGGCCAAAAGGATTACCAGCAGGTGGCCGTCGTACGCGCCATGGTGCAGCGGCTCGACCTGACGGTACGGGTCCTGGTCGTCCCCACCGTCCGCGAACCGGACGGCCTGGCCATGAGCAGCCGCAACCGGCTGCTCAACCCCGGCGAACGACGGGCGGCAGTCCTCATCAACCGTCAGCTTTCGGCCGTAGCTGCCGGCCTGGCCGCCGGCTGGCCAACGCAGCCCCTCGAACAATTTGCCCTCGCTGCGCTGGGGGACCATGAGTTACTCGACCCGGAATACGTGCAAATTTTTGACGGAGACACCCTCCTGCCTTATGTGGACGGGGATAACGTCCGGGAACTTGTCGTCGCCACCGCCGTTCGCTGTGGCCAGGTTCGCCTCATTGATAACCGCATCGTAGACCTTCTGCACAACCCTTAACGTTTCTATAGTGTTCCTTTCCCGGCAACGCTTCGTCTAAAGGTTGTCACACCAACTATTTTACCCCTTCGACCATGCTTATTCAACGTTTCAAAGGTAAAATCCATCGCGCCACCATCACGGAGGCAAACCTCAACTACGTAGGTTCCATCACCATCGACGGGCTCTTGCTCGACGCGGCGGGGATCATTGAGGGCGAAAAAGTCCAGATCGTCAATAATAATAATGGCGAAAGGATCGAGACTTACACCATTCGTGGTGAGGAAGGCTCCGGTATTATTTGCCTGAACGGGGCAGCGGCCCGTCTGTTGGGTGGCGATCTGGATGCCCTGAATGGCAGCGCCTTCACCCAGGAATTCGAGGGGCGGCGGCGCGGCGAGTTTATCGAGGGCCTGATCATGGC
>JAUIIF010000737.1 GCA_030431945.1 Bacteroidia bacterium
CACGGCAATCAGGTCAGCACGTTTAAGCTGATCAAGGTGGTGCGAAATGCTGGGCTTTGACATCGCGAATTCCTGGGCGATCTCGCCGGCCGTCAGCGTGCCGGAACGCAGCAGTTGCAGTATTTGACGACGGGTCGGATCACGAAGAGCTTTGAAAATATCATCCATTTAGATATTTAGACAAATGTCTAATTAAAAAGTTCGGTGACCGCTTGATTTTTTTTGCGGGGACGCAGGTGCAGGCGAAGAGACGGTTTAGCGGATTTGGTAGTGATCAGCTCGTCCGCCGCAGGCGAGAGGAACGAGCTGACTCGCCGGCCGAGGAATTCAAAGCTTCCCGTAATGCCCGGACAGATGAATTTTGTCCACCTGCGTTTGCCTTAGAGGAGCAGGGATTAACGAATGAAATAAGAGGAAGTACTGGTGGCCTGCTGGCGGACCTCTCCAGTCAAATGATTGGTCAGGAACAGCTTGACCTCTAAATCTTGCTGACCACGACGCTCAGGTTGAAACGTATAACGAACGCTTCCATCAGGCGCTAATTTCAGGCTGTCTCCTGCCACGACAAGGGTGAAGTCTTCGGGGGATGGACCAAAGGCAAACGAGCCAACAGAAATGACCGTTTTAATTTTGTCAGAGGCCACTATCGGGTAAAATTCCGGCCCGAAAAAACAGGTAAGCATCTTTCCTCCTGACAGGTTTCCCGCCATCTCCATTACTTGCTGTTCTGCCTGCAGGTAGTCTGTCAGCAGCAAACCGGCCAGGCTGGCGGCCGGTACCTGCGCCCGATTAGTGATCACCTTTCGCAAGCTTTCGGCAGTGGCTGCCCGGATGTCTTCCACCTTTGCCACGGACGTTACATTCTCGGTTTTACGGTAACCAAAATCTTCGCCGTGTTTAAAGAGAAGGACTGCGTAGGCTTCCCGTGTCTTCAATAAATTAGCTGTTTGCAGCTGGACCAGCTCCTCCAGCAATTCCGCTGCCGGCGCCTGGCCCTGCTGTATTTTTTGCGCCAGTTGCAGACAAGCTTCCTGCCGTTCCTGAATGCCGTCGCAGAAGGGTAACAGCGGGCGGAACCTGGCCTTGGCTTCGTCTTCCAGTAGATCTTGCATCTTTTGGACAAAATTTTCCTGCTGTTCCAGTTGCCGGGCCACCACCCGCTCGTGGATTTCGATACTGTGATCGAACAGTTGCTGGTAATTCCGAACGATAAGGTAGTGCTGCAGGTAAACCAGGCTGCCAAGCACCGCCAGGCCGGTAAGCATTAAGGCAAGAGCATAGGAACGGGACATAGGAACGGTATTTGGAAGCATAACCGGCCAACCCGTTCTCATATTGGTCGCACGTTTTCCTTTAACGTGCTGCCCCCAAATGAAAACGGGGGGAATTCCTTCCCCCCGCTCCTGCCGTCATTTCCGGTATTTCGTTTAGCGCAACACCCGCGTATCGTACGTCCCGATACCCTGTTCCTTGAGCCAGGCTTGCTGTGCTTTCAGTCGGCGCAGGAAATCTGCGTAATCCCGTTGGCTTTGCGGGGTCCAGCCTACTTCCGCCAGGGCGAGCAGGCGGGGGAAGGTGAGGTAGTCAATGTCTTCGATGGAGCGAATGGTCTCCCCCCAGAGGGGGGCTTCGATGCCGAGGACATCCTGATCAGAAATGCCCGCGACGGTTTTTACCGGATCCCAGAGGTAGGCAGAATCTACCTCGATGTAGGCGGCCCAGTGCAGACCGATGCGGCTGAGGGAATCGTACTGCATGTCGAGGTAAGTCCGCGTAGCCGGGCTCATCAGTACCTGGTTGCCGAGTTTTTTGGCCATGAGCGCGTACTCGGCGTGGTTCCAGAGTTGGGCCACGGTGCCTTCGGCCAGTCCGGCAACGGCGACTTCGTCCCAGCCAATGGCTTTTTTGCCGTGGTTGATGATGATTTGCTGGGCTTCGCGGACGAACTTCACGTAATCGTCATGCGGCGTTACGGAGCTTTCGTCTCCGCCCAGGTGCAGGTAGGGGCCGGGGGTAATCGCGGCCAGTTCCCGAATGACATCGTCAACGAACTGATAGGTGATTTCCTTATTGGCATCCAGGGTGCTGAAGCCGACCCGGGTGCCCGTGTAAGGATCCCGGGCCTGGCCGTCCAGGTTAAGCTCCGCGTAGGCGGAGAGGGCAGCGTTGGTGTGGCCGGGCATGTCTATTTCCGGGACGACCGTCATCCCCCGGCTGGCGGCGTAGGCCACAATTTCCTGGTATTGCTCCTGGGTGAAGTAGCCGCCGGGGGTACCATCTACTTCGAATTGCCCGCCCACGGTGGCCAGTTTTGGCCACGATTTGATCTCGATCCGCCAGCCCTGGTCTTC
>JAUIIF010000738.1 GCA_030431945.1 Bacteroidia bacterium
GTAAAAGGCACTTACCGACTTGTACGATAGGTGGACGCTGCGCTTGCAGATGCTATGGACCAAAGGACATCTAAAAGCCCAGCGTCTAAAAAGCCACCAGCTGTCTAAAAGCGCTAGCGTCTAAAAGCCCAGCGTCTATTTCCACTTAATATTACACCCTGCACTCGGATACTGCTTCTCCGGGCTCGGCTCTCCCGCCAGCATTGC
Source organism: Bacteroidia bacterium (assembly GCA_030431945.1). Taxonomy (GTDB): domain Bacteria; phylum Bacteroidota; class Bacteroidia; order Chitinophagales; family Saprospiraceae; genus Neolewinella. Next base: position 208 of record JAUIIF010000738.1, read on the forward strand.
GTCAATGGCGGCGCGAAGGTCCGCGCCATCCGGGGCCAGGCCGGTAGTGGGTCGGTTAGCGTCCAGCCGACCACGGTAATACAGTTTACCAGCGGCGTCAAAAAGGTAAATGTCGGGGGTACACGCGGCATCATAGGCGCGGGCGACGGACTGGTCCTCGTCGTAGAGATACGGAAAATTGAACAGGTGCTTCAGGGCGAAAGCTTCCATGTTATCGGGGCTGTCCAGCGGATAATTTTCCACGTCATTACTGCTGATGGCCACGGTGCCGATGCCTTGTTCTTCGTAGGTCATTGCTACCTCTACCAATTCCTCGATGGTGTAGATCACGTAAGGGCAATGATTGCAGATAAAATAAACGAGGGTCCCCTGCTCGCCTTTAACATCGGCAAAATTTAACCTGGCGGGAGAGATCGTGTCCTGCAGGTTAAAGTCCGGAGCTACGGTGCCGATGGGGAGCATGGTGGATTCTACGAGGGCCATTGATTGTTCTTTTTGGTCTGATGGTACCTTAGCAGTACAAATAAACGGGTACTTAGGATGCATACCACCAGCTTTTTTTGGCGCGGCCGCAGGTACAAGGAGAAGTTTTTTGGCAGCACGGCCCAAACCCAACCCTGGTTCATTACCTTGCGCTAGCCGTTGGTCTTTACTGGTACCGGCTGATACACGCAATTACCGACAGATTAAAAATTCTACCCCGTGACTTTCCTCTGCATTTCCTGCTACTTCAAGGGCACCCCTTTTCTCCGTGCGGCTAAGGAAGCCGGAAATACGGTGTATTTCATTACGGTAAAAAAACTGGAGCACGCCGACTGGCCCCGCGAGGCCATCGATGAGTTTTTCTTTATTGACTCCGACAGTAATGCGCCGGCTGATTTGGCCAATCTGGCCAAGGGCGTTTCGTGGCTCATGCGCAGCCGCAAAATTGATCGCATCGTAGCGCTCGACGATTTCGACGTGGAGAAAGCCGCTTACCTGCGCGAAGAATTTCGCCTGCCGGGCATGGGGCAAACCACCGCCCGTTACTTCCGGGATAAGCTGGCCATGCGGGTACAGGCCCGGGACCAGGGCATTCCTGTCCCCGCCTTCAGCGCCTTGTTCAATGACCTTGCGTTAACCGAGTTCGCCAACAACGTTGCCTATCCCTGCCTCGTCAAGCCCCGGGGCGAAGCCAGTGCCACGGGCATAAAGAAAGTGCATTCCGCCGAAGAGCTCTGGCAGCACGTACACAGCCTGGGGGATAAGCGGGACCAGTACCTCGTGGAACAGTTCCGGCCCGGCGATGTGTACCACGCCGATGCCATCAGCGTCGACGGAGAAATTGTCTTCTGCCAGATTTCCCGTTACCTCGATACGCCTTTCGAAGTCGCCCACGGGGGAGGCATCTTCCGCTCCGTCAGCGTACCGTATCACCATCCGGACGCGGAAACCCTCCGCCGCCTCACCGGCGAAGTGATGGATGCTTTCCACATGCAATTTTCCGCCAGTCATACCGAGTTTATCAAACTGCCTGACGGCAGTTTCGTCTTCCTGGAAACCGCCAGCCGGGTGGGCGGCGCCCACCTGGCCGAGATGGTCGAAGCCGCTACCGGCATCTCCCTCTGGGAAGAATGGGCGCGCCTGGAAACCGCCAAAGCTTACGGCCGCCCCTACCAACTCCCCCAGCGTCGCTTCGACCAGGCCGGCATCATCGTGTCCCTCTCCCGCTTCGAACGGCCGGATATGACCCCCTTCAACGACCCCGAAGTTGTTTGGCGAATGGACAAAAAACAGCACGTCGGGGTCATCGTCGCTTCCGATTCCAGCGACCGGATCCTGGAAATACTCGATAAGTACGCCGGCATCATTGCCAGCGATTACCACATGAGCCTGCCGGCGCCCCCGAAGAGTGCAAATTAGCGGTCCGCCATGCTTAAGGTCAGCAAAAATCGCTGCGTGAAAAAGCTGAAAAGTCGCCAGAAGATAGTACTACGCATGTGGCCGCGATTGAAACGTCAGGTAGTCCGGCGCTAATGGCGTGCATAACCAAATCCACAACCAATCCTTAGCAAAGGGCAGGAGGGCTGCACTTGATAATTACAAATTTGGTATTCGTTGCCCCTTTACCCTCCCTGCCGGGGGCCTTCTTTTGAGATCAAA
>JAUIIF010000739.1 GCA_030431945.1 Bacteroidia bacterium
CAACGGCTGTTGGTGGACAGGTGCTGCCGGTCGCCGTCGGCCACAATGAACATAAAGCAAACTTCACTTCCTTCAATTTCTGCCGTCCAACTGCGCCGGGCGTTGGCGAAGTCCTGATCAGAAACATCGAGCACGGGCTCTACCGTCGGGCTGGGCATTGGCACCGGCAGGTTACTCAGGTCCAGATCCGGCATGGGCATGGGCATGGGCATCGGTACGGCTCCGCTGGAGGCAGCCACTACTGGAGTGGGAGCAGGCAGCACGCCGCCTGCCTGCGGAACAACCACCGGAGCCGGTGTAGCCACGGGCGCGGGCGTAGCCCGCACCTGTGTCGGTGACGGCGGCGCAGGGGTAGCCGGGGCAACCGGCGGAGCGGGCGCCTGCGCTACCGCGTTGAACTGGAGCATAGAGAGCAACAGCAGGGGCAGGATACTCAGGTACTTCCATCCGGAAGCCAGGGAGGATTTTTTTGTTTTCATCATGGTAATTCGTTTTTCGAGCAAGCTCTGGTTGTAGGAGGTGGTAAGACCAAGGGGGTAATTGGGGGCGGCCACTTTGACGAGACTCATTTGGTAAGCAACGGGGTTTTCTCCCTGGCGCAGCACTTCTGCGTCCGTTAAAAATTCCAGGTTGTTTTCGATCGCCTTGCGCAACAGCCAGGCAAAAGGATTGAACCACTGGAAGACAACCAGCAGCTCGGCCAGCATCAGATCCAGGCTGTGCCACTGGCGCACGTGCACGGCTTCGTGCTGAACGATTTGGTGGAAAGTATCCGGATCATACCGGCTGGGATTGAGGAAAACGCGGTTCCAGAAGGAATACGGTGCAGCTTCCTCCTCCAGCTCTACGAGGTGGAACCCGCCGGCATCAAAGCCGGGATACCGTAGCACTTTTACCGTCAGGAACCCCAGCTGTAAGAGAAAGTGTACGCCGAAAACGGTAACTCCGGCGAGGTACACCCACCACAGTAAGCGGGGCCAGTTGACCGGAGAGGCGGTTGCCGCAGTCGTAGTCGGCGTCGGCGTGACCAGCGGCTGGTCTGCCACCACGTCCCTGGCAGTAACGCTAAGCCCCTGCGGAGCGGGCACTGACGGGCTGGCAGCGGCAGGCTCGGGCCGGACAGCGGCCGTAGTGGCAACAGGGACTTCCGGGACGGAAATGGGTTGTGCCGGCGCCAGGTTCTGGCGGAGGGAAAGTTCTGCCGGGATCGTTACCAATGGTAACAGCAAAGAACCCGCAAGGCAGCCAAGCAAGACCCAGCGGTTCAGGCTGAAGTGCGTTTCATTACGCAGTAAAAGCCAGTAGTAGAGGAAACAACCTGCGAGCAGTGCTCCGACGTGAATGAGGTACAACATTATTGCTGGTCTTTAATCATTTTTAGCAGGCGCTCCAGGTCAGCAGCGTCCAGCTTTTGTTCCTTGGCGAAGTAGTTGACGAGCTTCATCGGAGAGTCGTCAAAGAAGCCTTTGACGACGTCGTCCACCACCTTTACCTGATACGCTTCTTTCTGCACTACGGCAAAATAGCGGTAGGCATTGCCCAGCTTTTCATCATCGACAAAGCCTTTCTTTTTTAAGAGCTTCACCATGGTAGACACTGAGTTGTAATGTGGCCGGGGTTCCGGAAGGGCTTCTACAATATCTTTGATGAAAGCTTTTTCCAGTTGCCAGATGGCCTGCATGATCTGGGCTTCCCGTTTAGCTAGTTTTTGCATCGTGGTTTTACTTTGAGAGTTGTTTGATTTTATCTATTCCGTGCTGGTTATCGGGGTTAATTTCAACGGAACGGCGGTAGAATTTCAGGGCGGACGCCGTATCTCCTGCCATTTCGAAGCCTTCACCCAGGCTGTCCCAGACGTTCCAGGCATTGGGGTACTCCGTGGTATTAAGTTGAAAAACCTTGATGGCATCCCGCACCCGTCCGTCCCGGGCCAGGGCGTAGCCAATGCTGTTCAGGGCATTTTCCACTTCCAGGCGCTGGTGTTGCTTCCGCCAGGCCCTGAACTCCGCCAAGGCCCGGTCCGTATCTGGCTGGAGGAAGGTATCGGACATTTTATCAATGGCCACGGCTGCCTGATCTTTAAGCGCAGGATCCACCATCCCCGCTATCCGATCAATAACGCGATTGTGTACCGAGAAGAAACGAAAGCCGTTACTCAGGTAAAGGATGGTCAGGTCCTGATCCGGAAAGTAGCGAATACCACTTACCAGGCCTCCGGTGAAGCCACGGGAGAAGCGTTGATTGACCCGGTAGACACCCCAGCCGTGCAGGAATTCACGCCCTCCGGTTTGGTAAGCGTAGGGCCGGACCATCTCCGCTTCCGCTCCGGCACTTAATAATTCGCCTTTG
>JAUIIF010000069.1 GCA_030431945.1 Bacteroidia bacterium
CCAGCCCGCTCATCCGGTAACGGCCATTGTGGGCGGGGCCAAGGTCAGCGATAAGATTCTTTTGCTGGAGAAGTTGCTGGACTTTGCCGACAACATCATCATCGGTGGCGCCATGGCGTACACTTTCAGCCTGGCGCAGGGAGGTAAAGTCGGGAAATCATTGGTCGAACCCGACAAAACGGACAATGCCCTTGAACTACTGAAAAAGGCTGAAGCAAATGGCACCAAAATCTACCTTCCGGTAGATACCACGGTAGGCAAGGAATTCAGTAATGAAACGCCCAGGGAAATAGTTCCTGCGGGGCAAATCGGAGATGAGTGGGAAGGACTGGACATCGGCCCCGAATCCGTAAAGATTTTTGCAGAGGTGATTGCCAAGAGCAAATCCATCCTCTGGAACGGCCCGATGGGCGTCTTTGAGATGAGCAATTTCGCCATCGGAACCAACGCCATCGCGGAAGCAGTTGCCAAGGCGACCAAGGAAAACGATGCTTACAGCCTGATTGGTGGCGGCGATTCCGTTTCAGCGATTAACCAGGCCGGGCTGGCTGACCAAGTCAGCTTTGTATCCACCGGAGGTGGCGCCATGTTAGAGCTGCTGGAAGGCAAGGAGCTGCCGGGCATTAAGGCCATTAAAGGCTAACGGGTAGCCGGATCCGTACGGAAGCTCCCATAAAAATCAGGAAAGATCGCTTGAGCTGCTGCGCTTCGCAAAGTCTAAGCCTCTCTCCGCCCCTGATAATTCAGCCAGCAAGATGTCTGCTTCCCTAAGCTTTCTTTTTGCTGGCTGAGTATTTTTATGACTAGATCTGGGTCAAAGTGGCTTAGGTTCCTGGCCTGGAAGTGGTATTAGCGCGTAATTTTCACCACGCCTCCTGAGATCAGCATGAGGTGTAGACGCCAGCATTATAGCATAACGGCCTTCCTGACTGCCCGTTTTCCCGGTGCGCGACCAAACCACTTCCTAACGCAGTACTGCACCTTATCGGGGCGGTACTACCGTACCCACGCTAACCCTTTCCGTTCCCAAAGCGTTTACCCTGCATGGACTTTGAAATGACGCTTAGTAGTGGTTCTGCAACGCCGGATGTCCCGATCGTTTTTCCCGATGGGAAAACGGACAGTATGCATAGCAGCAATCCTTTTATGCTGCCCTATACTTCCGAGCTCTGCTTTGGCCCGCTGCTGGAGCGCGTAGAAGCATTGGTGGATGCTAAGGATAAGGGACTACGGTTCCTTGCCAGGGAAGTCATTAAGCGCAGTAGTAAATTTCCTGAACTCAGACGCCCCATTAAGGACCTGCGTCTCCTGGAGGAACACCAGGACCTGCTGGAAATCCTGATGCTTTTCCTGATCCCCCCGACCGACCGGGACACTGAACTGTTCAAATTCAGCAAGCCCTTCGACTTCACCCCGCTCTACGTGAGTGAAGCCATGCAACGCCTGATGAGTATGCAGGATGCCTGTTATTCCTTCGGCGCAGCAATGGAGGAGGTAAAAGCCCGGCACCTGGTCATGGTGGGCTGCTTCATTTTGGAACGTGTCTATGGTGTTGACATTAACATAGCCCCCACGGCTATGCTTACGGTAAAAGACCCTAAGTCGGGCCTGGACAAGTTTTACAAAACGACCATGGACGAGCGCTACGTCAAGGTCATTCCTGCAGGTAAAATCCCCAGACTCAGCCCGCAGGAAATCCAGCATCTGCTCAACAACATCAATGATCAGGAGCTCTGGCTGGCGACCCTGCCCCCCGAAAAATTTTCTTTCCACGGTCTTCATTTGTCGCACCTGACGGAAGTGACCGAGCCCGAAGCCATGAGCCGCCTCAAACACCGGCTGATCAGCCGGGATGCCGTACTGGACATTGAGCGGGTCCGCGAACTGGCCAACCTGATCAGGGTGCATTTTGGCAATAGTGAATTGCAGCTGGGGTTAGCTGCGGTAGACTACCCCGCCAGCCGGGTTATCGATCACGAATACCGGATTCGGTTTAATTTCCTCTCCGACCAAATAGATAAAATTGCCGACGATGCTTTCCGCGGCAGCGTGTACGATCAGGCTTTCAGAACCCGCGAAACGGTGCTGATCAATGACCTGACGGCCTTACGTAAAACGACCAAACTGGAGGAATTGCTACTGAGCAGCGGCATTAAAAGTATTCTGGTCGCGCCGTTGCTGGACCAGGAGCGCAACGTCATCGGGCTGGTTGAACTGGGGTCTCCCCGGGTCTACGGCATTAATGCTTTCATGGAGATCAAATTCCGGGAAATACGTGGCTTGTTCAGGACAGCGGTGGAACGTAGCCGGGAATACATTGATAACCGCATTGAAGCCATCATGCGGGAACAGTACACCAGTCTGCACTCCAGTGTGGAATGGCGTTTTACCGAGGCCGCCTTCAACATTCTGGAAAGACAGGATACCGGGGAGAAGGACACGCCGGAAGTCATTGCCTTTAAGGAGGTGTATCCGCTTTACGGTCAGGCTGATATCGTCGGGAGTAGCCGCCTGCGGAACGCCGCCATTTATCAGGACCTGGTGGACAATATGCGTGCCGGCCGCTTCCTGCTGACGCAGGCAATGGAGCTGGTAGACTTCCCCTTGATTCAGCAGGTCATCATGCGGATCGACACGCACCTGGAGGTAACCGTAGATCAGTTTGACAACAGTCACGAAATTCTGTTCGCGGACTTCATCCACCAACAACTGACGCCACTCATCGAAGAGCTCAGCAGTCAGCACCCGGAGCTGGCTGACCTGTCCGAAAACTACCTGGCTGATCTGGATGATAACCTCGGACTGTTTTATCGTGTCCGGCAGGACTATGAGCACAGTGTACAAACACTGAACCGAACGCTCAGTGAATTTTTCACGGCCAGAGACCACGCTGCACAGGCTACCCTCCCCCACTACTTCGAGAAGTACAAGACCGACGGGGTAGAATACGAAATCTACGCCGGTCAGAGTCTGTTGAAAAACCGTCGCTTCAGTAAAGTCCATCTGCGCAACCTGCGCTTGTCGCAACTGATAGATATGTGCGAGGCTACCCGGCTTGTCCAGCGCATTTCCGTTGACCTGCCCATGCCCTTACGCACCGCCCAGCTCATCTTCGCCTACACCAACCCGCTGAACATAAAGTTCCGGATGGATGAAAAGCGCTTTGACGTGGATGGCGACTACAACGTCCGCTACGAAATTCTGAAAAAGCGAATTGATAAGGCCACGATCAACCAGGGGGAGGAGCGCCTCACCCTGGCAAATATGATCAGCATCGTCTACCTCCAGGATCGCGACCGGGAGGAGTACGAAGATTACCTGCATTACCTGCAACAAGCGGGGTACATCGAAGGAGAAATTGAAGACTTAGTGCTTGACCCGCTGCAGTCGGTAAATGGGCTGCGGGCACTGCGGTTCAAGGTCCGGGGCTAGTATTTCCGGACGGGCAATCAGGCGCGGCCGCAGGTGCAAAGCAGCGCTTTCGGCAAGCAGCAACGGAGCCTTACTCTGCTTATTTTCCTGCCCTGCACCTGCGGGAGCGCCCTCCTGATTTTTCCACCTGCAGGGCACAAAGCCGTGAATATGGAAGTTATAGCAGACAACCTGTCTTCACGCACACTATGCTCTTTCGAGAAACTGCCCTCTGTTTACTTTTCTCATTCCTCCTGTTTCCTTTCGCGGTGCCCGCGCAGGTGACCCTGGAGCAGGGGAATATTGAATCCCTTACCGACGATTGCCTGACCTACTGTCATCCTGGCGTGCGGAAGCGCAGCCAGAGCCGCGGCGTCGTCATCCGCTACGAAAACCAACTGGGTTTTGACTGGGATGGCAACGGAAACATCGCCGGCGGCCGCCAGCGGGTCAACCGGTTAGAGCAATTCACTTTCAAATTCAAGGTTCCCCTGCTCAATAAGCCCCAACTCAAAGCACTCCTGGGGTATGAGTGGGATACGGAGAAATATTTTTTTGATCATACTTTCAAGACGGAAGAGCGGACTTTGTTCCACTTACTTGATGAGCGGCGTTTGAAAGCCAATAAGTTATCCGCTTACGTTACCCGCAGCTGGAATGACAAATTTTATTCTTCGGCCAGACTCCGTATGTCGCTTAATGGCGACTATCAGGGGCTGATCAATTTTGGTGATATTTACCGGACTTACAGCGGTGCGGCGGCTTTTGGCAAGAAGGTATCCGCTGATGAGGAGTGGGCCGTCGGGTTAACCATAAGCAGCAATAAAGCCCGGACAATTGCCCTGCCCTTTTTCGTCTGGAACAAAACCTTTAACGATCGGTGGGGCGTACAAACAGCCCTGCCCGGCCAGGCTTTTCTCCGCCACAACGTAGGAACAGAACTGAACAATTCCTTTCTCTTCGGGGCAACTTTTGACAGCCGCTACTACGCCATCAATACCGATCAGCGCCCGCAGTACCTGGAGTTGGGCCCCTACTTTCTCCGAAACAACGGTATTCGCCTGCAGCTGCAGTACGAACACAATATTACGCCCTGGGTATGGGCTTTTGCTCAGGCTGGCTACTATGCGCCCGTAACGACCCGCTTTAACCGGGCCAGTAATATTGACCTGGAACTGGAGACCCAGGCTGGTAGCCGGCCGTTTTTCCGGTTCGGCTTATTTCTGGCGCCCCCCAAAGAACTGATCCGGTAAAATTGAAAGCCCCCACCGGAAGGTTCCGGCGGGGGCTTTCGGGCACAGGATAATGTGCCGGAGATTTAGTCGAGGATCAATTTCCTGGCGGTCGTCCCTTCATCCGATTGTAGCTGGAGGAGGTAGGTACCACGGGGAAGGTTGCCACGATTAACGAAGCGGCTGGTCGCATTCACTTCCGTCAGGTTCATGACCACCCGGCCGTTGATGTCCATAATGCGCAGGGAGCGAATCGGGTGATTCTCCGCCGTGCGTACGGTGAAGCCGTCACTTACCGGGTTAGGGAATACTTCCAGGCCGATCTGCTGGTTGCTTACCAGGTCATTGGTGGAAGATACCAGTCCGTCGATGTCCAGGGCGAAGTAAGCACGAGGAATGAAGTGTGCCATTACGGTATCGATAAACGTCTTGGCCGCAACTGGATTAGCCCGGTTCGGGTTTGTTTGATCTTCACCGTCAATGATGGCATCAGCATCAAGCATGGCATTTGGCACAGCAAGGTTTATGGCCGCAATGGTTCCCCGTAAGGTTGGCTCATCAAACCAGTTCTGGAGGCCGCTGGTGGCACCGGCATCACCTACGTTCGGATCATTAGGATCAGGGTTGTCCGGATCAGCAGGGAGGCGGAGAATGGTCCAGAGGTTGTCCTGGCCCAGCTGAAATATATCATTCGTGGCCGTTGAAATGGGGGAGCCGGTGGTCACCATCTTGTACTGCGCATTGATCAGGTTCAGTGCGCGGGCGGTGATACCGAATTTGAGGTCCAGCATCAGGTCGTTTGCGGGAGCCAGAACATCGTTCAGGCCACTTTCGTTGGCGCGCTGCGTAACGAGGTTGGAGCCCAGTACGTCTACTACCGGCATCGGTGGGTTCGTCGGTACGATAACGGTACCTGCGTGGAAAGGCGCGAAGGGGTCAGTAAGCGAGTGCATGGAAGCCACTGGTGCTTCCTCGCTGGCGCCGTCCATCCAGAGCGTATCGCCGAGCGCACCACCGAGGTTGTACGTGAAGGCGACGTTGGATTTGTACCCTACGTGGTTAGGAACATTCTGCATCGTCAGGATCGTTCCCTGCGGGTTGGAGTTTACCGACTCATTGACCAGTGGAATGCCGGAAGGGGTGTAGAAATTGATGTTCTGCAGAATTTCGTCCGTACGGTCCAGGAAGTTATGGGCCTGTACAACGTAGCCACCGGAACCAATGCCAAAGAAAGCGATGCGGCTGGTATCAATGCGGTAAGGGTTACCGTCTTCCGCTACGCTTTTCCGCAAGTAGCGGGCTAAGGCGTGTGCATCCTGGGAAGCACGGTAAACAGCCTGTAGCAAACTGCCCGTCCGTATGGAGTCTGCGGCAGCCGTTGGCTGCCAGCCTTTGCGGTAGGTAGCGGCAATGCCGACGTACCCGCGCTTGACCAGACGGTTGGTGATTTCCACTACTGCAGAGTCATTCCGGCTTCCGTAGGGGCCACCGTTAAAGTACTGCGGGAGGAAGTTACCCGTGTGAAACAGGACCACTACCGGACGCAGGCCTGCGGTATCTCCTTCAGCCTGGTAAACATCCATGAGCTGCGGCGTTGGTCCGGTTGCGCCCTGGCTGATGGCCAGCGGATCGACGTTGATGGAATAAGTAACGTCATTTTCTACCGTAACGGAAGTAAACACCTCATCGATGTAGCGATTTTGTGCCGCCAGCGTGCTCACAAAGCAGAGCGACAGCACGAGAAAAGAAGTAAGTTTTTTAGTCATAACACATAGTTGATTTAGAGCGATTATTTAACTCAATTATTTCCGCTTCCAGTTGTAAGTAGCGGAGAGGTAAGCAAGGCGGCCGATCTGGGGTCCGCCGTAAACTTGAAAAACCTGATTGTCGAGAATGTTTGAAGCACCGATTTTCAGCGTGGTGTTGATCTTCGGTAATTCAAAGTTTACCTGGGCATCCAACAGACCGTAGCTGTCGATGAAACCCGTAAACTGGGGGGAGCCCTCGAAGATGAAGCCATCTACCCATTTATAGGCAATACTGAAACCCATTTCGCTGACGGCATCGCCCAGCAATCCGAAGGGAATATCACGACCACTGACACCCACATTGTATTTGTGTTCCGGCGTGTTGAAGGCGGGGATGATCGGATCGTCCGTTGCCGTATTCAGGATGTTCCAGCTGTAGTTACCGTTCAACGCAAAATAATCCGCGAAGTAGTAATTACCGCCGATGCTGAAGCCCTGGGTCGTTACGCGGTCCGTTGCATTCGCCGCCACGCGGTACGCCTGGGCGTTCGTGATCTGAGAGTTGACAAAGCCAAGGTCTACCCCGAGGTTGAAGCCGATGAAGTCCTGGTAGAAACTGTAGTAGTAGGTCGCATCGACGTACAGCTTTTCGAAGAAGGTAGAGCGGTAGCCTACTTCCAGCGTACGGACCTGCTCCGGCCGGATCGGGGCGACATCGAAGAATTCAAGGTCATCCTGGTTACCGGAATTGGAGAAGTCACGCACACTTTCGACGGTGGTCAGTCCGGTTACTCCATCGATATTGCCTAACAGAATGGCCCGGCCTACGTTGTAGAAGAGGTACTGATCGTTCAGCGTAGGGTTCCGAATGGCGGAGCTGAAAGAGATGCGTGCGGTGGTACCGGGGTTTGGCGTATAAACAAAACTGGCTGCCGGGCTGAACAGCAGGTTGAAGTTCTGGTTTTTATCGGCCCGTAAACTGGCACTGATCTTGTACTTATTGTTCATGTGCAGGGTGCCGCCACCGTAGGCGCCAACTTCCCAGGTATCGATGTTCCGGCCCATGGTGTCCAGCAGGAGCGTGCCGCGCGAGTCCGGCGTAAACAGGCGGCCGTTCGCGCCGAGGGTTAGTTCCAGGCGGCTGTCTTCATTAGGCACCCAGACGTTATCAAATTTCTTTTCGCCGTGCAGGTGGTAGAGGGCGGAGCGGTCGAAAAACAAGGTTCCGCCTTCACTGGCCAGCGTGGAGGTGATGCTGTCGAAAGCGCGGTTGAAGCGGTCCGTGCCGACTACGAATTCGTCCTGGCTATTGATCCCCCGCTCCAGACTGGCCGCCTGGCGGGCATCGTCGTGGAAGCCCCGGAGGCGCTCAACGTTTTCCGGCAAGGCCAGAAAAGCCCGCTGCTGGGCATCCTGTTCCGCCAGCGTACAGTTGCGGGGGAAGCAACTTGGCCAGCCTTCCAGACCACGGATCTGGGGGGTAATGACCGATTGCCAGTAAGCGGAGTAGTCCGAAGCCCAGGCTCCATCACTTTTCGCCGCCTGCTGCAGCTTAATGGCGGTGAAGTAAGGATCGTAGCTATTGCCCGCATCTTCGTGGGTGACGTAAGCACGCAGGAAGAAATTGTCTCGCTTACGCAACTCTACCCGGTGCTGAAAGAACTGGATATCCCGCAGGCTGAAGCGGTTATCACCCTGGTAAACGGTGGTTCCCGTACTGTAATTGGAAGTAAGCAGCAGCTCGGTACTCTCCAGGGTTTTGTCCGGCTGTAACCGGAAGTGGAGGGCTGCGCCTACCTTCAGGTTTTCGGAATCGTAGTCAACCAGGTCGATTTCATTATAACCGCCGCGGAAGATGTAACCCAGGCCGGGCCGCGTACGGATGAACCCAAAATCGGTTGCACTACCGGCCTCATCGCCGTAGCGATTTACGGCGTCGTAGCCGCCGGGATTGGTGGCCGGCACTTCCGTATCAAAAACCTGGTCGTAATTATCCGCTACCCAGTCATCCGCCCGGAAGCCGAAAGCATTGATCTTATAAGCAAACCATTCGTTGCCGTCCTTATTCTTCACGGCATCCGCCCAGCGGAAACCACCTTCAATAAGGTTTCGCTCGGCGTACTTGAGTTGCGCCGAGAGTCCTTTTTGCAGGAAAGGATCTTTTGTTTCTATGGAGATCACCCCATTAAAAGCATTCGGTCCGTAGAAAGCAGAAGAGGCTCCGACAACCAGGTTTACCCGGTTAACATCGAGTTCGGAGGCGCCAAGAAAGTTACCGAGGGAAAAATTCAGCCCCGGGCTCTGGTTATCTACACCATCAATGATCTGCAGGGAGCGAACAGGATTAGTGGAGTTGAAGCCACGGGTATTGACAATTTTAAATCCGAGACTCGCGGCCGTCAGGTCCACGTCTTTCAGGCTGCCCAGTCCGTCGTAGAAATTAGCGGCGGGCGTTTCTTTGATGGCAATTGCATCGAGCGTCTCCACGGTAAGCGCGGCCTGTTGTTGTTTCTCGCTGATGCGCCGCCCCGTTATTTCAACTACTTCCATCGTGGTGCCGTCTCCCTCCACGAGTCTGATCGCAAGGTCCTGGTCCGGAGCAGTAACCTCAACTTCCGTGGAGGCGTAGCCCAGGTAGCTGAACTGCAGAATAGCGGGCAGCCCCGTCACGGTAAGCTCCCAGTTTCCGTCAATATCCGTCACCGTACCCGTGGTTGTGCCCTTGGCCAGTACACTGGCACCAATGAGGCCTTCCCCCGAGTCATTATCCAGGATACTGCCACGTAAAGTGATTTGGCCACTCAGCGTAGTACAAAAAAGTAGGCACGCTAAGGTGCAGAAGTAGGTAAATAGCCGCATAAACCTTTGCTACATGATCGAAATAAAAACCAGCATCAACGCCGGCAGGGGTGCAATTTAGTGAAAATTCGCTAGCGGGTATCACTCTGCCCGATTTTAACGGGCAGGAGGGACCGTAAGATCATCAGAAAGTACCGCTTTTGCACGAACTGGCTAAATTTATTCAGGGGTTACAATTAGGCGGAAGAACGGTAAAAAAGAGCGGAATACGCCTGCAGAAAAGGGCAAGCGCTTATTGCTCCTATCCTTCCTCCAGCTTGCCGCAGGGAGTAGCCGCTAAAAAAAGCCCCTGCCGTCAATCGTATTGACGGCAGGGGCTTTTTTTTATTTTGCAGTTGCTGCCGTATTTACTGGCAGTCAGTTTCGGCGCGTTCATCTTCAATATCGGCCGTAGCGCGCATGGCGGGCAGGAGGCTGTTGGTAGCCAGTGAACGGGTCGTAATGTTGATCTGGCTGCGGGCTGCGGGCAGGTTACCGCTCGTACCGCTAACGGCATCGCCCAGTGGCTTGACGAGGTAAACACCACTCTGGCCAACCACCGGAGCACTGGCTGCGCCCGTAGCGGTGATGGCGGCGGCAGCGATCACCTTAGGCTCGCGTCCGATCACCGGCAGGCTTTCCAGGGTGGGGTTGCTGCTGATGGTATCCGCCGTCAGGTCATACATGGCCATTACCTCATCGAGGCTCTTGCCCGCGAGGTCAGCCGCCAGCTTGTCGCCTTTCACGCGGTTGCGCACCAGCGGTGTCAGGGCTTCCTTAACGGAAGCTACGGTTGGCAGACCTTCCGGAATAACGTCTTCCAGTCCTACCACTACGTGGTTGTTCTGGTAGTAGAGTTGCGGGTCAGAGAAAGTGTACACCTGTGGGCTCACGTCGCCTTTGTCGGCGCTGAATGCCCAGCACATCATGTCCTTTACCTCCTGGCCACTGCCAAGGCCGCTCAGGGCGTAGTTGCTGATGGCCAGGGGCGTAGTGGACACCACTTCCATACCGGCTGCTTCGGCCGCGGCCTTCACCTCGCTGAGGGTATTCTTACCGTTCAGGAAAGTCTGGGCTTTAGCCAGTACACTGTTCTCCGTGTCGGCGCTGGGGATGATGGGTTCGACAACGTAAGCGATTTTCACGCGTGGCTGCTCGCTGCGGCTACGGCTCATCACTTCCACCAGTTCCCAGCCGAAGACCGTCCGTACTTTCACGACCTCACCGATGCGGCCGGTCTGGAAGAAAACCTTGTCCAGCGCCCGTGGGTACTGCCCGGGCAGCGCTTTTTCGATAACCCCACCATTGGAGGCCGTGGCGGCATCCTGGCTGAACTCTTCCGCCAGTGCAGCGAATTTGCCGGGGGTACGATCCAGTACCGTCTTGAGGCTGTCAATAATCCGCTCTGCTTCGTCCAACTGAGCCACGGTACGGACCTGACGCTGAATGCGGCGGGCCTTAATGCTGTCGGACATGACCTGACGGTCAATCAGTTTAAAGAGTTTCATGGCGTTGCCTTCCACGTAAGGGCCGAAAACGGTACCCGGAGCAACCTGGTTGATCGCGGCATCAGCGACAACGGGGCTGAGGCGGCTTTCCGCTACGTAGACGGGCTGGTAGCTGCCGTTAGCACTGAGGGCAAAAAGGCTGTCCGCCGTTTCGTCCGGCTCGGCGCGCCATTCATCAGCCAGTTCGGCCAGGCGGTTCTGCAGGTCAGCAGAGTCTTTCCCCGTAGGCGTAACGCTAAAGGCGACGTAGCTGAGCTGGCGGCTCTCCCGGTCGTTCATGAATACGCTGCGGTTTTCGTCGATGTAGGCCTGGATGTCGGCGTCACTTACGTCAACGTCCGTGTTGTCCACTTCTTCAAACGGCACTTTTACTACGGCTACCTGGCGGTTGCCCAGCTGCTCGTCGGCAAAAGCCTGGGCCTGCCAGGAAGGAGCGTACATAGCCTTGGAGACCAGGGCGTTCATTTTTTCCTGCAGGCGGGTGGCTCTGATTTCCCGCGCCTGGTAGCGCCAGATATCTTTGATGGCCGGATTCAGGCGTCCTTCCGCGATCTCTACGTCAATCGTGCCATTGTCACGAGCGGCTTTGATCTGGTTCAGCAGCTGGCGGTTTACCTGGCCGGTGTTGGGGTCGGAAAGGTTACGACGTACCACGGGGCTGAGGTTGTTACCGAACTGCAGTTCTTCCATCTCCGCTTCGGATACGGTAAGGCCTACGGCGTCAGCTTCATTGTTCATGATGGCTTCGTTCACGTAGAACTGCCACAACTGATCGCGGTTCTGGAAGGCATCACCGCCGGCAAAGGCGGTGCTGGCCGTGCGCTCGAAGTCATTACGGTCAATTTCCACTTCACCCACCTGGCCCATGCGGTTCATTACCGGACCGATGGGGCCGTTGGCACCGCTCGTCATTTCCGAAAGGATGAAAAGTGCGATACCGCCGCCGATGAAAAGGAGGACGATTGCCGTGTTTTTTCTGATCTTACCAATTAGTGCCATACTGCATCTAGCTTTACGTAGCCCACCACCGGGTGGGTGCTTATTTTCGTGGTATTTATTGTGGTTACCCAACTAAAAAAACGGCCGGACCACTTGATTTTGGTCCCGGCCGGTCTCCGTTGGGGATGCGAAGATACGACAATTTGAAAAACTTGGGACTTATCATTACTACCCGCTGTTTTTTTCCTGGCCGCACCACCGGCGCAAGTGGGCGCGGACGCTGGTGCAAAAAGATGATGGAGGCGCAGGGCCGGGCTGCCTCCTCCCCGTAGCCGGCTACCGGTGACCGAAGCAAAAGGGGCGGCCGGAGACAATTGCGGGCGCAGCAACATGGTTAAGTTCAATTAAGTCTGCACCCTTTAAGCCTGCTGCCTGTTCCATTAAAAACAATCCATCCGCAATGCTTACTGACCAAGACCGCCTGGCCCTGCGCCCCCAACTCCCCCTCGCACCCGCGGCCGCGCCCGCTGAAAAATTTCAGAATGAAACCCTGCGGCCGGTTTTGAAACAACAGCACCCCCTGCTGGAGAGCGTTTTCCGGGCCTTTTTGGTGAAGCGAAAGGTAAACCTGGAGCAAATCCCTGCCGACCAACGCTTCGGTAAGATAAAAGACCTGGTTACCCGCGATCACCACCTGCGGAATTTATTGACGGGCATGATTATCGGTCAGTTCACCGCCCCCGAAATGAGCTGGTACCTGGCGCAGCAACCGGAGGTAAACCGACGGCTGACCAACTTGCTGACCGAACGGCTCACCAGTATTTTTGCCCCCCACCGTAAATGACGTAGGTGGAGCAGGCCGGCAGCTACGTGGTCCGCAGCATTTCCCTATTCCTTACCTTTACCACCATGCGTTTCCTTTT
>JAUIIF010000740.1 GCA_030431945.1 Bacteroidia bacterium
CGTTCGTTACCTGCGGCGTTCACTCCTAGTAACAAGTCATATCCCTTAATCATTACTTCCCATGAAGGCAGCTTTCAAACTGGCCCTCCTCCTCCTTCTCGGCACTTCTACCGCCCTGGTCGCCCAGCGCCCGGGCAACCCCCAGGAAAACTCCGGCAGCATCTCTCTTCCCGGCTCCGGCCAGGCGGATCCCAGCCAGGACCCTTTCCTGACGCCGGTGAATGATATTGTAGCCAAGCGCACCAAAACGGAGCGTCGCATCCTACCTTACGACCATGTACGGGAAGCTGACATCCTCTGGCAGAAGCGCATCTGGCGGGTTCTGGACGTGCGGGAAAAGATCAACCAGCCCTTCGCCAACCCCGAGCGTCCGCTGATCTCCATCCTGATGGAAGCGGCCAATGATGGTAAAATTGAACTGTACAGTACGCTGGATGATAAATTTACCACGCCGCTGACCGAAGAGCAGCTGGGAAGCATCGCCGGTGCCATCGATACGGTGCCCGTCGTCAACCCGGATACCTACGAGGTAACTTACTCGCTCGTCCCCCGGGAACTGAACCCAAACGACGTCCTTCGCTACCGCCTGCAGGAAATCTGGTACTTTGACCGGGAGAGCAGCACCATGAAAGTACGCATCCTCGGCATCGCTCCGCTGAAGGACGAAACGGATGAAAACGGTAACTTCCTCTTTGAGGAACCGCTGTTCTGGGTCTACTACCCCGGCGCCCGCCAGGTGCTGGCTAACGAAAACGCTTTCGTTTCCGGCAACGATGCCGCCAACCGCAGCTGGGAAGATGTGTTCGAAAGCCGTTTCTTTAACAGCTACATCATGAAGCAAAGCAACGTAACGGACCGCCGGATTTCGGACTACAAAACCGATGGCCGCGAAAGACTCATGGAAGCAGAACGCATCAAGCAGGAAATCTTCAATTTCGAACACGATCTCTGGAGCTACTAATTATTCCTACAGCACGTTGGCTTAGGAATCTTCAGTCGTATACTGAACAACAGCGTTGTCGGCCCCGGGCCGGCGACGCTGTTGTCGTTTTCAGGGCAATCGCAAGCTCGCTCAGCAGCGTCTTCGCTCGGCGGCCGAGACGGACGCGTAGCGGCCTGGTTCGTCCGCCGAGGGGAGGAGCTGCTGAGGTTGGAAACCCCTCTCTCAGCGGACGACCGCGCAGCAGCCCGAAACGGAATCAGCTCCTCCCGTTAGCTTACGTGGGGCCCCATCCCCACGACGCATGCCGAAGAGCGAGCTTGAGATTGCCCTAACACTACCCGTAATCCAAGCCCCGTAACCCAAAAAATATCCCTACTTTCGAAGATGCGTTACCTCCTGCCTTGCCTGTTTTTGCTGACGGCCTGTGGTTCAGAAGAACCTTCATTCCCCCCTTTTACCGGCGTCGTGAGTGACGCCATCGGTCTCAATCAGGTGGGGTATTACCCGGATGCCCCCCTCCGGTTCAGTGTACAAACGTTCTCTGCCATTAAGGATACGCTTGCACCTGCGGCCGCGCCCCTGTTGCCTGCCAGGTATTTTCTTACCGACAGCGCCGGCACCAGGCTGATTGCTTTGGGAAATCTGGGGCCACTGCAAGACTGGCGCGGCGTCGGCGGAGTGGACGCCCACTACACCGAAATTGCGGCACCTGAGGTGGGGGAGTACCGCATCTACGTTCCCGGGATCGGCTATTCTCACGCTTTTACCGTAGGGAAGGAGGTCTTGCGCGAGGTTTTTGTGGGGTCAATGAAGAGCAATTATTACCAACGGGCAAGCCTGGAGCTGCTCCCGCAATACGCCGGCGCTTACGCCAGACCCGCCGGCCATCCGGATACGGCCGTGCTGTACCACCCGTCCAGCGGAAAAGCCGGGGGAACAACCAGCAGCCCGGGCGGGTGGTACGATGCCGGAGATTTTAATAAGTACATCGTCAACGCGGCCTTCCCCCTCGGTCAGTACCTTTCCCTGTACGAAGACATTGGTGATCCGCTTCCGGACGGCAGCCTGAACATCCCCGAAAGTGGCAACGGCAGGAGCGACTACCTGGATGAACTGAAGTACGAACTGGACTGGATGCTGACCATGCAGGACGATGACGGCGGGCTGTTTCATAAACTAACGACCCTCGATTTTGCCGGGATGGTCATGCCCCACGAAGCAACCGACCAGCGGTTTATGGTGGGGAAAGGAACTGCGGCCACCCTCAATTTTGCGGGGGCGACGGCCCAGGCCGCACGGGTGTTTCAGGCGTACGACACGGCGTACGCCGATGAGTTACTGCTGGCGGCAAGACGTGCCTGGGCCTGGGCCAGAGACCATCCGGAAGTA
>JAUIIF010000070.1 GCA_030431945.1 Bacteroidia bacterium
ATTCGGCAGCCCAACCATCACCAAAGACGGTGTAACGGTTGCCAAGGAAATCGAACTGAGCGACCCCTTCGAGAACATCGGTGCAAAACTGATTATCGAGATCGCCTCTAAAACCAACGACATTACCGGTGACGGTACCACGACCGCCACGGTACTGGCCCAGGCGATGATTCAGGCCGGCCTGAAGAACGTTACGGCCGGTGCCAACCCGATGGACCTTAAGCGGGGTATTGACAAGGCCACCAAACTGGTCATCGAACACCTGAAAGGCCAGAGCGAAGTTGTAGGCAATGACTTCAGCAAAATCGAACAGGTAGCAGCTATTTCCGCGAACAACGATAATGAAATCGGTGCCCTGATTGCCGACGCCATGAAGCGGGTAAGCAAGGATGGTGTCATTACCGTCGAGGAAGCAAAAGGTACCGACACCTACGTTGAAGAGGTAATGGGTATGCAGTTTGACCGCGGCTACCTGAGCCCTTACTTCGTTACCGATGCGGAAAGCATGGTAACGGAATACGATAACCCGTACATTCTCATCCACGACAAGAAGATCAGCAACATGCAGGACATCCTGCCCGTACTGGAGCAGGTCATTCAGAGTGGACGCCCGTTATTGATCATTGCTGAAGACATCGAGAGCCAGGCCCTCGGCGTACTCGTAGTGAACCGCCTGCGCGCCCAGCTCAAAGTAGTTGCCGTAAAAGCCCCCGGCTTTGGTGACCGCCGTAAAGCAATGCTCGAAGATATTGCCATCCTCACGGGTGGTACGGTCATCAGCGAAGAGAAAGGCTACAAGCTGGATCAGACGACGATGGACCTGCTCGGTACTGCTGAGAAGATTACGGTAGACAAAGACAACACCACGATTGTTAATGGTGCGGGTGAAGAAGCCTCCATTAACGGCCGGATCGGTCAGATCAAGCAACAGATTGAGACGACCACCAGCGACTATGATCGTGAGAAGCTGCAGGAACGCCTGGCCAAGCTGGCGGGTGGCGTAGCTGTACTCTACGTCGGTGCTGCCACTGAGGTAGAAATGAAGGAAAAGAAGGACCGGGTAGATGATGCCCTCCACGCTACCCGTGCCGCCGTTGAGGAAGGTATCGTAGCTGGCGGCGGGGTTGCTCTGGTTCGGGCCATCTCTGCGCTGGATGACGTTAAAGGTGACAACGAAGACCAGACCATCGGTATTCAGATCGTGCGCCGGGCAATGGAAGCACCACTGCGTACCATCGCCGATAACGCCGGTGTGGAAGGCAGTGTGATCCTGCAGGGTGTGAAAACCGGCAAGGGCGACAGCTACGGCTACAACGCGCGCACGAATGAGTTCGAAGACCTCAAGAAGGCTGGTGTCATCGACCCCACCAAAGTAACGCGGATTGCCCTTGAAAATGCAGCGTCTATTGCCGGTATGGTACTGACGACGGAATGTGTGATCAATGACAAACCCGAGCCGGAAGGTGCCGGTGGCGGACACAGCCACGGCATGCCCGGCGGAATGGGTGGTATGATGTAATTTTCATCCCCCCCTCCTCCAGGGAGCTTGTTTTTCAAGACAGAGACCCGGTCAGCAGCTGCTGACCGGGTTTCTTAGTTTTTTCCCGGGGTAAACTGAACCCTGCCCCCACTTTCAGTATTTACTGAAAGCTATGCAATTAGAAGAAGGAAAGGAAAGGTTCATCGAGGCTTGGGGAGCCCTGGGAAGTAGTTGGGGCGTCACACGGACAATGGCCCAGATTCACGCCTTGTTACTGGTCTCCAACGTACCCAAAAGTTCGGATGATGTAATGGAGGAACTCCAGATCAGCCGTGGTAACGTGAACACCAATATGCGGATGCTCGTTGAGTGGGGCCTGGCCTACAAGAAGTTGATTCCCGGCGAGCGGAAAGAATTCTTCGTTGCGGAGAAGGACATGTCGAAAGTGGTAAAAAGCATCGTCATTGCCCGCAAGAAACGGGAGTTGGAGCCAATGCTGCGCCTGCTCGACGAACTGACCGGAGTGGATGGAAACGATGCTGCTGCGGAGGATTTCCGTCACGTCATCCGCGACCTGAAATTGTACAGCCACAAGGCCGACTCGGCGCTCGATGCGCTGGTCAAAGTGGATAGTAACTGGTTCTTTTCTACTTTCCTCTCCATGATCAAGTAGGGTGAGCAACGCTGCTTACTCACTGGTTAAGGGCCATGAAAGCCTGGAGAAAAGGTTCGCGCAGCCGGCGGGAAATGGGGAGCTCCGTGCCGTCGTTCAAGACAACGAGATAGCTGGCCATCAGTACCTCCCGTACATACGGTAAGTAGATCAGGTAAGACTGGTGAGAGCGGGCAAAGAGCGGTGAATCGATCAGCTTTTCGTAATAGGCCAGATGGTGGGAGATCAGGAGGCTCTTGCCGTCCACTGAATAAAAAGTAGAGTAATTGCCATCCCCGGCGATGTACCGGATGTCTTCATACCTCAGTACGGTGATGCTGTCTTTTGTCCGTAAGAACAACCGGCTTCGGAGTTGATTGGAACGGTGATGATCGGGCTGGGCCCGGATAATGGCTTGTTGGAGTAACTCCGGATCAACGGGCTTGAGGAGAAAGTGAATGGCCTCCGGCTGGAAGGCTTGTACCGCAAATTCATCAAAAGCCGTTACGAAGACGATGTTGTCGCAGTACTTGCTGATGCCTTTTGCCAGGTCTATACCGTTTTCGTTTTTCAACTTTATGTCGATAAAGGCAACGTCAAAAGAATCATTCGTAACCAGGTAATGTGCTTCACGCCCGTTCGAAGCTTCGGCGATTCGGTTGACTTCCGGGCAGAATAATTCCAGCATCTTACGTAACACGCTGCGGGCATCCCGCTCATCATCTATTACTAAAGCGCTCAGCATCTTTCAGGGGTTTACTTTATCGTTGGTGGGTGTTTGGGCAGGTCACTCAGGTAAATCCAGAGCAGTACCCGGGTGCCCTGACGGGCACCCGCCGCATCAAACCGTGGTACTACCTGCATCCCGGAAACTTTCTTATTTATTCCCTTCATCATTTCCAGGCGGCGGCGGGTAATTGTCATGCCCAGTGATTCCTCGTCGGGTGTTTGGCCGGGATCAAAGCCGGCTCCGTTATCTTCAACTTCCACGGCGAGCAATTCCCGGTCTCCCCGAAAAGACACCTTGATCATCCCCGTCTCCGTTTTCCCTTCCAGGCCGTGAATAATCGCATTTTCCACGAAAGGCTGGATCAACAACGGTGGAAGAAAAATGGCCTGCTGGTCGAGTTCCGGGGCTACGCTGACCTGGTACTCAAAACCTTCCTTGAACCTCAGTTTTTCCAGCATAAGGTAGGTGGTCAGCATATTCACTTCTTCGGCCAGGGAATGCTGCCCTTTGATCGAGGAACGCAGGGTCGGCCGTATAGCGAGGTCAATACGCGAGAGGTAAGTCGCCGCCTGCCTGGCCTCATTATGAATCACGAAATTCTGGATAGAATTCAGGGCATTAAAGACAAAATGCGGGTTCATCTGGGCGTGCAGGGCCTCGTGTTCTAATTTGGCGATCTGCAGCTGAAATTCGTTTTCCCGCCGCTTAATGCTTTCCCGGCGCAGGAAGTAATAAACCGTCGCTCCCATTATGAGTAGAAATCCAGCTATCCGGGCCAGTAAGGTGGCGTGCCAGGGTGTTCCGACCGTAAAGGAAAAACTCGTCGGTGTACTCCAGAGGTTGTCCTCGTTCTGGCTTGCTACGTAAAAGGTATACTCGCCGGGGCCCAGTCTGGGAAAGGTAACCTGCCGGTCAGCAGTAGTAGTCCAGGAATCATTTTCTTCCAGGCGATAGCGGTACAGGACATTGCTGCCCAGTCGGAAATTTATGGCTCCAAAGGCAATCTCAATATTGTGTTTGCCCGGGGCCAGGTCGATTCCATCATCGCCGGAAAACTCCCTATTATCCACTTTAAAGGACCGGATGAGCGGTGGCGGGGAAGTCGTCACTGCGGGCAATTCCGTAAACTTCTGAATGCCGGCATTCGTGGCCAGCCATACTTCCCCACCGTAAGTGTCAACGTCAATGATCTCATTACTGATTAAGCCATCTTCCATCCGGTAAGTCCTGACTAACGGCGCAGCCCCCCCGTAGTCTATTTTGGACAGGCCCGCCAGGGTAGCCACCCACACGGTTCCGTCCTCGCGGACCGCAATATCCCGGATCATATCCGAGGCCAGGCCGTCCCGTTCCTTTAGAACTATCTTATGGGTATCCCGCAGGAAAACCACCCCTTCGCCGCGGGTCGCAAAGAGCAGACCTCCTTGATATTCCCGGATTTTCACAATTCTGGTAGACAGCTCGCCTGCGCCAAAATCAAAGGATTCCGGGGAAGCCGCCGGACGCGCCGGATCGTATTTCTTTAATCCGTTAATTGTCCCGACTAAGTACCGGCTTAAAGAATCAATCAGGAAAGACTGGATGCCAAAGAAGGCAATATCCCCGGCATTAACCAGGTCGAGCCGCTGTGCATCGAGGTCAAGGACACCAAACTGCGTACCGTTTGCACACAAGCCTTTACGAGGGCCGAGAAGCTGACTAAAGGAAATGTCATCAATCCCCCGTAAAGACGTGTTGAACATTTTGGCGTGAGTAGCATGCTCGCGCCGACTGTTTTGGGCAATTACGCTGTCCTCGTGCCTGATGACTACGTGGGTGGTAATCAATGACTGTGACAAGGAGTCAAAATGCAGGAATTCATGTCTGCGCCCGAATTCGCCAATTACTTCAATGGGTACACTTTGCCTGGTGTTTCCATCGTACTGAAAAATTGACCCGTCCGCATAGCCGGCATAAAAACTATTCTTGCCGTACACGGCTACAGAAAGCGGCCGGGAATTAGCGTTGAGGGTATATTTTTGCTGATTCGGAAAACGGCAGTAGAAAATCCCGGCGTCCAGCGTAGTTACCCAGAGGCCGTCACGACGATCACGGGTAATACTTGATACAGACCTCCCCGGCAGGAGGGTATCAATGGCATGGATGGTATTGTCCGCATTCAGGGAAAGGTACTGAAGTCCCATACCTGCGTGCATTCCTATCCAGAAGGTACTGTCTGATTCCGGTAAGACGTAATTGACCCGGTCATTGAAAGCCTGCACATTGTACACCGATTTCCCTTGCTCGGAAACGATGAGATCGAAGGTCAGAAACATCATAATTTTCTCGTTGCCCCGGTCATCCGCTACGATGGTCAAAAACTTTATTGGCCAGATACTGCCTTTCCTGACGCGTAAACGTATTTGGCCTGCCTCCCGCCAGCAGTTTCCGTCCCCCAGCAAGAGGCTGTAGTCCTGCAGCGTGTTGTCGTACGGTTCACGCAGGTTTTCCGGAAAATTTCTGGCAATTGGAGCAATGCCTGCCGTCGCCACCGTACCTGCGCACGTAGGAGAATAGATCGACATGCTCTTCTCCTGCTCGCTGTCGATAGCTGCTATTTCCCCCGCTGCGTTAAGGCAAAAAAGCCCCCGGTTCTGCATCCTGACGATAACGGAATCAGGGCCACGCAGCGCAATCAGATGAACAAACTCGTTTTCTTTACGCGCTTTTTGCAAGACTTGATTATGGGCGTAAGCATGGAAACGGTCGTTTTCCAGGTAATAAATGTCTCCGGAATAAGTTCCGATCCAGATTCGCCCCGCAGTATCTTCAATAATGGTAAAAACGACCACATCGTCCAGGCCGTCATTACTGTCAAAGACTTTAAAATTATAGCCGTCAAAACGGGCAACGCCGTTATCTGTTCCGATCCACAAGAATCCTTTCCGGTCTTCAAACACCGTGTAAGTCTGGGAGCTGGGCAGGCCGTCGTCCGTCGTAAAGTGCTCAAAATGCAGCTGGGTAGACTGAGCAGCTACTGCTCCACCTACCCAGCAGAAAAAAACAAGGGCAATATTAAAAAACGGAAACGGCATCTGCATGGTGGTGAAGGAGCCGAAGTTCGCTCAAATTTTTAACATTACTCTTCCGGGAAGCCCGGGTTAATAGAGACTTAGGTACTTATAAACCATATTAAAGGCATTAAACAAAACAAATCAAGGCAAGGAAATAAGGGTCAGGTGCTACACTGCTAGAGAAATACGAGCGCTCTTCGGCCGAAGCGGACGCGTAGCGGCCTGATGCATCCGCCGGGAGGGAGTATTTGCCTAGCAGTGTAGTTCAGGTGCTTAGCGCTGGTAATATCGGCGGTGTCTTTAAGTCCTCCCGCCGTATTTAATATCCGAGGTACTGCGTTTAATATCCGGTGAGTAGCCGGGCGGGAGGTGGGCTGCTTTACTATTCTGGGCGGCGCAGCGCAGGTGCAAAGAGGCCCCGGAGGCAGGCCAACCCAGCCCCCTCTTGCTCCTTTGTCCTTGCCCACGCACCTGCGTCCGCGCCCACCCCGCACAACTAGCGGTATACCCCTGTTTTGGCGCAGTTTGAGTGGGCCGGCAACTGGTTTTCTTTTTAGATAAAGTCTAAACAACGATCTATTGGTATTCCGCCCAAAACCCTTTCGTTTCTCTGCGTTTTAACCATTAAGTTTGCCCCGTTTAGCAAAAACTACCGTCTATGAACACTTGGTTTGGCCGTTTTATCACTTCGAGCATCGGTAAGAAGGTGGTGATGGCGCTTACAGGACTCTTTCTGATCTCCTTTTTGGCCGTTCACCTGGCTGGCAACCTCCAGTTGTTAAGCGGTGACGGTGGGCAGGCATTCAATGAATATGCGTATTTCATGACCCATAATCCATTGATCAAATTTACCAGTTACGGGCTTTACGCCTTTATCCTGATCCACGCGATCCAGGGTATTGCGCTGTGGCTGAAAAACCGGGCGGCACGCGGCAGCCAGGGGTACGCCGTCAAAGCCAACCGCACGGCGGGCGCTTCCCAGGCTTCTTTCCGCATGGGCGCGTTGGGAACCATTATCCTGGTTTTCATCTTGTTGCACATGTACCAGTTCTGGTTGCAAATGAAACTGGGTAACACGGAAATGATCGCTTACGGTGATGCAGCTCCGGTCAAGGACCTGTACACTCTGGTGATGGGTGTGTACGAAAACCCCGTTTTCGTGGGCATCTACGTCATCAGCATGATCGTGATTGCTTTCCACCTTTTCCACGGTTTCGAATCTGCTTTTCAGACCCTGGGTCTTAACCACAAAAAATGGACGCCGCTCATTAAGTTGGTCGGCCGTGCCTACAGCATCCTGGTACCCCTTGGCTTTGCCATCATTCCGATCTGGATGTACCTGAATCAGTAAACTATCACTTCAAAAAGTATAATCATGCCCTTTCAATCCAACGTCCCCCCAGGAGAATTAGGCGAAAAGTGGACAAAGTACCGGTCTTCGATGCCCCTGGTGGCACCGAACAACAAACGCCGCATTGAAGTGATCATTGTCGGTACCGGCCTGGCCGGAGGTGCTGCCGCCGCTACGCTTGGCGAGCTCGGCTACAACGTCAAGGTCTTCACCTTTCATGACAGTCCGCGCCGGGCGCATTCCATTGCCGCCCAGGGCGGCATTAATGCGGCCAAGAACTATCAGAATGACGGCGACTCCGTCTACCGTTTATTTTACGACACGATTAAGGGAGGAGACTACCGCAGCCGCGAGGCCAACGTCCATCGCCTGGCAGAGGTAAGTGTCAACATCATTGACCAGGCCGTAGCGCAGGGGGTACCCTTTGCGCGCGAGTACGGTGGTTTGCTCGCCAACCGTTCTTTCGGTGGCGTGCAGGTTAGCCGGACTTTCTACGCACGCGGCCAAACCGGGCAGCAGCTCCTGCTGGGGGCCTACCAAAGCCTCAGCCGCCAGGTCAGCCTGGGCAACGTGACCATGTACAACCGCCACGAGATGGTGGACGTGGTAAAGATCGACGGCAAGGCCCGGGGCATCATTGCCCGGAACCTCCTGACCGGTGAACTGGAGCGGCACGCCGCCCACTGTGTCGTCCTCGGTACCGGCGGTTACGGCAACGTGTTCTACCTGAGCACCAACGCAATGAACTCCAACGGGTCCGCGGCCTGGCGGGCGGTAAAAAAAGGAGCCTACATGGCCAATCCTTGTTTTACGCAGATTCACCCCACCTGTATTCCGGTGTCCGGCGAGTACCAGTCCAAACTAACCCTCATGTCCGAGTCCCTGCGTAATGACGGGCGGGTGTGGGTACCAAAAAACCTCGAAGACGCCAAAGCCATCCGGGAAGGCCGCAAAACGGGGGTACAGATCCCGGAAGCTGACCGTGATTATTACCTCGAGCGTCGCTATCCGGCCTTCGGCAACCTGGTTCCACGAGACGTGGCCAGTCGTGCCGCCAAAACGGCCTGCGATGAGGGCTTAGGCGTTAGCCCGACCGGCCTGGCCGTTTACCTCGATTTTGCCGACGCCATTCAGCGCTACGGCAAGAGCCGGGCCAATACCCTGAACGAGCATAACCCTTCTGATGCCCGCATCAAGGAGCTGGGGACTGCCGTAGTGGCGGAGAAGTACGGCAACCTTTTCGAGATGTACGAAAAGATTACGGGGGAGAACCCCTACGTAATGCCCATGAAGATCTACCCCGCCGTGCACTACACGATGGGCGGTCTGTGGGTGGATTATAACCTGCAGACCAACGTCCCCGGCCTCTTCGCCACCGGCGAAGCCAACTTCAGCGACCACGGTGCGAACCGGCTCGGCGCCTCCGCGCTGATGCAGGGCCTGGCCGACGGGTACTTCGTTCTGCCCTACACCATCGGCACCTTCCTGGCCAACGAAATTCGTACCCCGGCCATTGACCCGAATGATGCTGCCTTCATCGAGGCGGAAAAAGGTGTGGCGGACCGCATCGCCCAGATTATGTCCATCAAGGGCAACCAGTCTGCAGAAAGCTATCACCGGCGCCTGGGTAAAATCATGTGGGAATACTGCGGGATGGCCCGTAATGCCGAAGGCCTGACCAAAGGACGCGCCCTGATCCGGGAACTCCGCGAAGACTTCTACCGCGACCTCTTCGTTCCTGGTACGGCGGACGAATACAACCCGGAACTGGAAAAAGCCCTGCGCGTAGCGGACTTCCTTGAACTGGGAGAATTGATGATGCTCGATGCTCTGGACCGGGCGGAAAGCTGCGGCGGCCACTTCCGCGAAGAGTACCAGACGGAAGACGGAGAGGCCCTGCGCCGCGACGATGAGTTTGCCTACGTTTCGGCCTGGGAATGGGACGATAACGATCCGATCCTGCACAAGGAGGAACTCATTTTCGAAAATGTCGAACTGAAAACCCGTTCATACAAATAATATGTCGCCGGCCCCGTTCCGGCCAATTTGCTCCCGCAACGCACTTTTGGGCGCGGACGCAGGATGCAGACCAAGCCGGAACGGAGCAGGGAACCAAACCATAAATTACCATGGGAGCAGATAACATGAAACTCACCCTTAAGATCTGGCGTCAGAAAAGTGATAAAACCAAAGGTCAGTTCCAAACCTACCAGGTAGATGACGTATCCAGCCACATGTCTTTCCTGGAGATGCTGGATGTCTTGAACGAACAACTCGTTGCCGGTAAAGAAGAGCCCGTAGCCTTTGAGCACGACTGCCGTGAAGGTATTTGTGGTACTTGTAGCCTGGTCATTAATGGCTACCCGCACGGACCAATGCAGGGAACCACTACCTGCCAGCTGCACATGCGTCACTTCAAGGATGGTGACACCATTACCATCGAGCCATGGCGGTCTGCGGCCTTCCCGATCGTAAAGGACCTGGTCGTCAACCGGGATGCTTTTGACCGGATCATCCAGGCCGGCGGCTTTATCTCCGTCAATACCGGCCAGGCACAGGATGGCAATGCTATTGCCATCGAAAAGGATGTCGCCAACGAGGCGATGGATGCCGCCACCTGTATTGGTTGCGGTGCCTGCGTCGCGGCCTGCCCCAATGCGTCCGCCATGCTCTTTACCTCCGCTAAAGTGAGCCACCTGGCGCACATGCCACAGGGTAAGGTAGAAGCAGCCCAGCGGGCCCAGCGTATGGTAGCACAGCACGATGCGGAAGGTTTCGGTCGTTGTTCCAACATTACCGCCTGTGAAGCGGAGTGCCCGAAGGAAATATCGGTGGAGCACATTGCTCGCCTCAACCGGGAATACCTCTCTTCTTCGATCGGCTCCGATAAGTAACCGTGTCGGCCTCGCCACGGCCCAGATAGGTATAGCCACTGACGTGAACCACGGGCACCCGGTAGTGGCCCGCAGTACCTGCCGGTCGTTCCCGGTAGCGCAGTTCCCCGCGTACCAGCAGCCGGTCCCCTGCGCGTAAATGCTGGTGCAGGTCCAAAGCTGCCGGTCCCCAGGCAGTACAAAAGTGCAGCACCTCGGTATTGTCGTCCCTGGTACGCAGGGTAAAGCGCGTCAGGTCCTGCCCCTCCTGGGTACAATGGTAGGTGGGTAAGCGTTGCAGGTCACCAAGCAGGGTAATCTGGTTCATCATTTATTATTTTTTGGTATTTCGCGGGGCGGGCTTTGCCCCGGATCGGCCTGACGGCATGTTTGGGCGGCGCCGTAGGGAGTACAGGCACCCCCACCCTTGTCGCGTCGTTCCAGTACGTGGAAGGAAGTCAGTTGTACTTCGGGGCGCAGTTGTTTGCCCCCGGGTTGCTGGTAAGTAAGCACCCGAAGTTTCCCCTGCACGAACAGACGGTCTCCCCTCCTTACTTTCTGGTGCAGGGCTTCCGCCAGTTTGCCCCAGGCCGTGATGCTGAAGGAATGGCTGACGGACCTGCCGCTACCGTCCACTTCATCCTGATAAAGCCGCAGCCGGACAAAGGGGGTACCATCAGAAAGAAAATAAAGCGGGGCCTGCAGTCCGATTCTTCCAGCTAACTGGACCAGGTTGTGGGCTAAATGCATAAAAGCGTGATTTAAGCCAAAGATGCCGGAACGAAATCACCGGACCCGCTTTTTATGCGAATACTTTCGTTTTTACACGTTTATAAACGGCTTTCCCCAACGGCTGTCTCCCCCTGCGGGAGAGAATGGAGCTCTCTCGGTCAGGTGCCAACCCTGTTTTCAAGTCAATCGATTGATCTTTGCCGGAAGATTTATTCCCTACTTTACTAAGTCAGCCGACAAAAAAGCAGGTCGAAGGGGACTTATTATAGTTTCTACACTAACTTGTCGGTGGAAACTAAAGTCAACTATATGCCCCTGCTTACCCGTGCGTTTGCACTTATTTGCGTGCTGATGCTACTTACAGCCTGTGCCGACCCGGTCAAGCCGGCCTTTCGCTTCGAAGCCGGCTTCCTCTTGATCGAGGGGCGAATCACGGATACCCCCGGCTTTAGTGAGGTCCGCGTCTCCCGGAATGAGATTTTATTTGACACCTACACCCTGGCGGCCGTTCCTGGCAGCATTGTTTCCAGTGTGGACAACGAAGGCCAGGAGGTCATCTGGGAGTCCGTGCCGGAATCCAATAGTTACCGGGCACCGGAGGGATGGGTGGCTGAGGCCGGCAAGTCCTACTACATTCGGGTCGTTACGCCACAGGGGGAGATTGTTGAATCTCTGCCCGAGCAGGTGCCTTCCAGTGTTCCCCTGCTGAACGCCCGGGTAGAATTTGAACAGGAAGCTTATTTCAGTACGACGCGTAACCGGTTTGTCCCGGCTTTTCGCCTGTTAGTGGGTCTGGAAGACCCAGCGGACGAAAAGAACTTTTATCAGTTCAACTACAGCACCTGGCAAACCATTGACGTATGTGCTACCTGTGAAAGGGCCCGTTGGCGGGATGGGGTTTGTATTGCCGGCCCCGATACCCGCTTTGTTTCCCGTTGGGATTACCTGTGCGATGCGCAGTGCTGGGTAACGGCACAGGGGACCGGCAGGAACGTCCTGAGCGATGAGTTCATCAATGGCAACCGGGTGGACAACATTGAGGCCGGGCGGTACGATTTTGACCGGCCGGGCGGGCTGCTATTTGTCCTGGAGCAGTACAGCATTACGGAAGCTGCCTACGAATTCGGCGAAGTCCTCGAAGATCTTGCCGAAGGAGGCGGTGGCCTGAACGCGCCCCTGCCAGCCGCGTTGGTGGGCAACCTGACGGATATTTCCGAGAACAAAACCAGTGTACTGGGCTTTGTCGGGGTAGCCGCCGTCAATACCGAACGCGTTTTCGTTAACCGGGATACCATTGACGGAGAGTCTTTGCCCTATGACGGCAGTATCATTCTCGAGCCCGTAAACCCCTCCCCACCGGTAGCCCCCTGCGAAGGCGGTACCCGCACCAGAGAACGGCCACTGGGCTGGCCGCAATAAGCACCGACAAGCCCCACGGGCAAGCGGTCGCCAGCTGCTGACGGATTGCTCCGTGTCCCCCTCCCCCGCACCTGCGTCCGCGCCCGCAATCCTCGTTGCACTACACTCCTGAACCTCCCCTCCCGCACGGGACTTCCTCCCCACCAACCACTCCGATGAAACTCTTCTCCACTGTTTTAGCACTCCTGCTCTGCGCCTCCTTAGCGGCGCAGACGTACCCTTTGA
>JAUIIF010000741.1 GCA_030431945.1 Bacteroidia bacterium
AGCCCTTGCACCGGCGGCCGCGCCCGTAAAAAGGAACGGCCGGTAAACCTTAGCTTACCGACCGTCCACACTACAAGTCGATTAATTCTTGGTCAGGGTATACCCGTAAATCGGCTGATTCAGGATCAGCTCGATGGTATAATTTCCGGACTCTTCGATGGCGATGTCCGCACCGTTGTACTCCATCTTACCATCGGCATCAGTATCGCCCAGGTTCGTCCCCCAGTCATCATTGGCCCGGAACTTGATAAACTGATCAGCTCCGCCCGTCAGTTCCAGGGTCACTTTCAGGGTTCCTGATGCGGCGTCGTAGACCATATCCGTATCACTATCCCAGCCGGTGGGGGTAGCGCTTCCGATTACGCCCCAGTTGGTCAACTGAGTCGTGTAGGTCTTATCGTTAATGTTTACCCCAAGCCGGTACATTCCCGCCTCGTTGGCAACGATGTTGCCTCCGCCGTCGTCGATGTTACCATCGGCATTGTCGTCACCAAAGTTGCCGTTGTCCCAGTTCGGGGCATCCGTAAACTTGAACTCATTCATGGCGTCCACGAAGTACACATAACCATCGTAAATGCCGTTGGGCTCTTCACTGGTATCGTAAATCTGGGGTGCTGTTTCAGGATCCCAGCCCTGGTGCGCACCCGGTACGTAAAGACTGGGGTACTCCCGCTCCGCTTCGAAGGGCGTTACGTTGAGTGTAATCGGGCTGGAGTACAGCACGTTGCCATCGGCCTCACGACCTACGACTGCCTTGATCCGTACTTCCACTGCCTGCTCTACGCCACCGGCAATGCCGCGGCTGATCAGGAAGTTGTTTACTACCCCGTTTTTCACGAGGGCTTCCGTGGCGTTAACCGCAGGGACAATGTTCTGGGGAGCAGCAAAGCTGCTACCCGCCAAGTCCATTTCCACGGAGTAGCTGGTGCCGGCCGGGAAGCCGAAATCTGCCGCACTCCAGGTAAAGGTGGCAAATTCATCATTTTGTGTCCCTTCGGCAATCACTATGCTCGCACCGTCGGCGGGCGTAGCAATGATCGCCGCCTCGCCGAGGCTGAGGACGGGGTCAAAAGTCTCTTCTTCACAAGCGGTGAAGCAGAGTAAAATCGCCGCAAAGGCGAAAAGGATATGTTGCTTAAACATGATTATTTTTTATTTCAAGTTATCGAGTTGGGCCGCTTCAGGAGCGGCCGGGGCTGGCTCGCCATCAGCTTATCGGGAAGCTTTTCGCGCGGAGGCAGACAGGCTGATTCCGGCTTTCCTCCCCCCAAGCTGATGGTTCGCCATATTCCTTAGTACCCGGTATTCTGCTGCAGGTTAGGGTTGGCACCGATGTCCGAAGCAGGAATCGGGAAAACGTCGCGGAAAGCCGCGGTTTGCGTTCCCTGTGGCGTACCGCCTTTCAGTGGCCAGACGTAATCTCCATCCGTGAATTGTCCAAACCGGACGAGGTCCGTCCGGCGATGACATTCCCAGTAGAGTTCACGGGCTCTTTCATCGAGGATGAAAGGAAGGTTCAGGTCGCTACGCTGGATGTTGCCCGCCGTATTACCGTAAGCTCTTTCCCGGAGCAGGTTAATGTAATCCACGGCCTGGTCAATAGAACCACCGTTGCCATTCCGCAGTACGGCTTCTGCGTACATCAGGTAAACATCGCCCAGGCGGAAGAGGAGGAAG
This sequence comes from Bacteroidia bacterium, assembly GCA_030431945.1. Lineage (GTDB taxonomy): Bacteria > Bacteroidota > Bacteroidia > Chitinophagales > Saprospiraceae > Neolewinella. The sequence goes on from JAUIIF010000741.1 coordinate 1,678, forward strand.
TCCGTATCGGGGAAGGTCAGGTCGGAGCCGGCCACCCCTTCGCGGGTTACGTTCTTAAATTTGGTTACAGCGTAGCCTTGTTCGAATTTGGAAACGTCTTCAATTTCCAGTGTCTGGCCTTCGGTGTAGAACATGGCCCGGCTATCGGAGCTGGGCACTTCAATGCCGAAGGTATAGTCCGGTTTGTTCAGGTAGAGGCTGACTTTGTAGACGCCGTCGCGGTTGATCGCGATGTTGTCACCACCCGCTTCCAGGAGGCCATCAGCGCCAGTGTCGCCGTAATTCAGGTCCCAGTCATCATTTGCCCGAAACTTAATTTCCTGACCACCGACGAGGGCAACTTCCAGTTCCCACGCGCCCGTTTCCGGGTTGTAGGTCATGTCCGTATCGTTGTCCCAGCCACCGGGCGTAGCACTGCCGATCAGCCCCCAGTTCATGAGGGTTACGGAGTAGGAAAGGTCGTCCAGGTTCACCACCATCCGGTAGTAACCGGGGTCGGTAATGGCGATGTTATCACCGCCGGGATCCAGGGTGCCGTCGGCACCGGTATCTCCCCAGTTTTCCTCCCAGCTGCCGCGGGCGAACTTGAATTCGCCGGCCTCTGCAAAGTAATAGTAGCCTTCGAA
>JAUIIF010000742.1 GCA_030431945.1 Bacteroidia bacterium
GGTAATCCCAGGTAACCAGTCCACCACCAACTGAAAAGGAACGGCTGGGGCGCTGTTATCGTCCACAATAAAGGGCAGCCCGGCCTGGGTAAGGGTTTCACCAAAGTAACGGGGAAAAGTGACCGGATCAGGGAGGGTTCGTGATAACTCAACATCATCAATTATCCAGAAATTGGCCGGGCCTCCGACCAGATCAAACTGGATCGTTAGGGTCGCGGCATCCCCCAGTTGCCCGCCCAGTGCGAGCAGGTGATAATCTCCGGCAGAGGTTTCTTCTCCGGCCTCCAGGCCCAACTGTAAAATGGTATCAACGGACATGCCGTTGTCCCCCTGGATAAATACGCGGGGCGCACCTCCGGCCGAGGAGAAGTAAGTGTAAAAACTCAGGTAAAGGTCTCCGTCCACCGGTCCGGGCAAAACAATAGCGGGAGAGGTTGTCCGGGCAACAGCTCCGGGTCCCGTAAACACCATCGCGCCCCCCAGGGAGGCTGACCGAATCCGGGAACGCGTATTCCAATCGGCAAAAGCATCCGCTTCACCGTTTGCGGCAAACTCAAAGCCCAGGGGTGGGTTCCCCCACCCTCCCAGGTCTGCCGTAAAGGGTTCTGCGTAGAACTGCGCGTGCAATGCCGTATTCAGGCTCAGGAGGGCAATCAGTAAGGGATAGAAAAAAATTCTCATTTCAGAACATTTCATAGGGAAAAACAAGGAAAATAGTGTCCAAAAAACCTACAGCGTCGCTTTCAGCTTACGAACCCGTGCGGCGAGGTAAGCATCTTCGGGTGGGATCAGCTCAAGCAGGCGCAGTGCCTCTTCGTTATCCCCCCTTTTTACGGCAGCAAGGGCCAGGTACCAGTTGCCATAAGGTGCCAGCGCGGTCTTGCTCTGAGCAATATCGGTGAAGATCGCTACCGCTTCCGCATCCCGGTGGCGTTCCAACAGGGCAATACCCAGTGCCAGTTGAGCTCGCTGGTCCTCTTCCTGCACCTCCAGATAACCCTGAAGCCGGTCGATGGCTTCCGCGTAACGACCTGCGTTAAATGCCGTTTCCGCAGCCAGCGCAGCGTTATCAAGGCCCCTTTCCGTCAGGGAAAGAGGTTGGTGCTGCGCAAATTGTTCGTAAACACTTCCGGTGGGCGCAAAGAGGCGCCCCCCCAGTAGTAAGGCTAAGGCCAACACCGCAGCGGCCACCAGGCCGATCCACCAGCGGCGGCCACTGCGCATCGGTTTAACTACTCCCTCCCCGGTTGTATCCTGGAAAAAAGTAGCATTCAGCGGTTTGAGCTGCTGAATAAAATCTTCTTCTGTGGCCACGGCACGCAGGTGCTCATACAGGCGCCGCCGCGCGGCTAACGCCTGGGCAAATAAGGGGTCACTTGCCGCCCGGTCCTCTACCGCTGCAGCAGCTGCCGGAGCAAGCGTCCCCTCCAGGTAAGACTCAATGATGATGTAATCTTTTTCGCTCATGTCAATCCGTTGAGGCCGTCAAAAATATCCCGCCAACGCTGTAAGCAGGCGTTCTTGCGGCGATAAACCGTATTGGCGTTGGACATCCCCAACCGCTCCGCGGCTTCGGTGCTCGACACCCCCCGCCCCAGCAAACGCAACAACTTCTGGCAGGTATCCGACAGCTGTTCCAGCGAGGCCGTCAGGCGCTCCTGCTCCAGCTGCTCCTCTTCCCACCGTTCGTACGCCGATGCCGTGGCAGTGTTTTCAGTTAAGTATCGATCCGCTTCCGCATTTCTTACCTCTGCCTCTTTTTTTTTTCGGCGCAGCTGGCTGATCCATTGGTTGCGGCAAATGGTGAAGATCAGGGCGTTTATCGGGCAGGTAAGTTTGAAATCGCTTTTATGGGCGCTGCGGTGCAGGCTGATCAGCGCTTCCTGAAACAAGTCCCGTGCATCCGCCACCGTGCCGTTGTTAGCGGTAACCCAGCGGATAATTCCCGGACTGCAGGTAGCATAAAGCTCTTCTAATTTACGGGAGTCGTTGTTCCGTAAAGCGTCCAGGTAGGCATGATCGGGGTGTCTGGTCATAGCTGATAGCAACAAGGCCGGTAGGGAGCTAAAAAAGTCAAAAAAAAATCCAGACGAAGGTAAGACAATCCACCCGCACCCGATATATCAACGAGTACGCTTCGTTTGACAACCGGCGCATCTCTGATTAATCCCATGAACGTTTCCCTATTACGTTTTTGCCGGCACTTTCAACAGGAAGTGCTGGCTTTTTTAGTTCAGCTGGTCAGGGAGCCGGAAATCAGGACCTTCGTAAAGGGCATTTCCGGCGCGGACGCAGGTGCA
>JAUIIF010000743.1 GCA_030431945.1 Bacteroidia bacterium
AAGGTTTTCTTCTCGGGGGTGACCTTCCAGTCTTCCGGCGTGCAGAGCTCTACCGTCCCCTTAAGGTCGGCCTTGGCGGCAGTTACCTTGATGCGGATCGGGGTAGGCTCCGTGCCGGTAAAGAGGTAGCTGCTTTTGTCGAGCTCGGCGAAGACGGCGGGCATGATTTCCAGGGGCTGGACCTGCTCGCCCATGACCCGATCGGTGAAACTGTAGCGGACGGGACGGCGCAGGGTAAATTCCTCATCGCCGATGGCCAGCTGAAAATTCACCATCAGCGGATCGTCGCTTTCCGGCTTGCCGCGCAGTTCCTGCTCTTTCACGGTGTACATACCCAGCTTCCAGCTGTCCTGCAGCCAGTAGGGGCCGCTGCTCTTCAGAAAGGGCAGAATGGTATAGGTCTCTTCCTGCTGGAAAGGTTGTTGGGGCAGGAGCTTTTCGTTAACGGACATCCGCGTCATGCTGATGCCTTCGATGAAGTAGTCCACCAGGGTAACTTCCTGAGAGCTGCGGTTAGCGGCTTCCACTTCGATGGTAATTTCCTGGCCGGCCGTGGCGATGGGGTCTCCCGTTTTGGCGAACAGGTACAGGCCCAGGGCGTGGGCGACCAGTTCGTCCAGTTCCTCCAGCTTGGTCTTTTTCCAGTAGCCGTCGGGCAGGGCCTGCATCATTTTCCGGACTTCCAGCAGGGCGGGTACGGAAGCGGACGGATTGTCGAAATTGAAGTTCTCTTCGACCTTTTTCAGGGCGGCACCGATTTTGGCCCCTCCGTTGACGCGTTTCCAGCTGATGTCGATATTGGCGAAGATTTCGCCGTCCCGGTCATTGTCGTCGCCGGCCAGGAGCTCCAGTTGTTCGAGCTGCTCGCCGCGGCTGCCGGCACTGCCGAAGCCCTGGCTGCGGTGCTGGCTACGGCTGCGGGCAGCGATTTCGGCGACGCCTTCGCCGAGTTTCGGCAGGTAGGTGCCGACGTCGACGTTAATCACTTTATCCTGTTGCATGTGTTCCGGCACACCGCGCCAGGTGTAGGCATTCCAGTAGATGCGGCGGGGCTGCCAGGTTTCGACGTATTTGAGTTGTTCCTGAAAGGCGTTAGGGTCGCCGGCAAGTTGGAAAGCCTCCATGCCGATGACGGCACTTGCCGTATGGTGGCCGTGAGTAGAGCCCGGGGCCCGGGGGTCGAAGCGGAGCACGATCACGTCCGGGCGCCATTTCCGGATTACCCAGACGGCGTCCGCCAGCACGTCCTGTTTATCCCAGATGTTAAAGGTCTCGTCGGGGTGCTTGGAGTACCCGAAATCATTGGCCCGGCTGAAGAATTGCTTGCCGCCGTCCGTCCGGCGGGCGGCCAGCAACTCCTGCGTACGGGTGAGGCCAAGCAGTTCGCGGATATCGGGCGCGATCAGGTTCTGGCCACCGTCGCCGCGCGTCAGGCTGAGGTAGGCTGTTTCCACCTTGTCCACGTTGCTGAGGTAGGCGATCATCCGGGTATTCTCATCATCCGGGTGGGCGGCCAGGTACAGGGCGGAGCCGACCACCTGCAGCTTCTGAATCCCGGCGTGGAGCTCCCCGGAGGTGGGGCGACTCGGCATTTGGGCGCGGGCGCTGGTGCAAACGAAGAAGAGCAGGAGCAGGGGGAGGAAGAGGAATTGTCTTTTCACGGGGGTTATTCAGAATGGTTGGCTAAAGTAAAGGAGACGTTTGCGGGCGGGTTTTGTTGTATGCGGCGCGGGGGGCAATCCTGCTCCGGATGTTTTTTTTGCGCGCTGCTTCGCGGGTCCGGGTCGGCAGATTGAATAACGGGGCCCTGCCGGCACCACTGCATTTGCCCGGCACCTGCGGCCGCGCCCCCTGCTTGCTTACGGCTTAGCAGCCGCCCGAGGACGTGATGATGAGCACTTCCCCGACCACCATGATGTGGGTTTCGCTCATCTCGGCCTGAAAAAGCAGGGAGTTATCTTCCGTAGGCACCAGCAGTTCCGGGAGCAGGTACGCTTTGTCTTCGTACGTCGCCTTGTTTTTGATGGCATCGTCTACGTTCCAGAAACGTTGGGCAAAAAGGAACCCTGCGGCGATGGAGCCGACGGGGAAGGTAATGGTTGTACTGCCGCCGCCTTCGTATTCCGCCGCCGTGTAGGTGATGCCATTGGCATAGTGAACAACGGTCTTCCTCCTCAACAGCTCTTCCGAAAGACCACTGTACACGATGGTATCCGCCTGGCCGGCGGTTGCTGCCAACCAACTGAAGAGGTCGTCCGCAGGCTCGCCCCGGAGCAGGGGCGAATAGTAAAAGAGGTA
>JAUIIF010000744.1 GCA_030431945.1 Bacteroidia bacterium
TGAGGAGACGGACTTTTTTGAGCCGGTCGAGCCACTTGATGACGGTGCCTTCGGCTTTGGCTACGGCGATTTGCTCGCAAAAACGGTTCATGTTGAAATAGAGCGTGCGCAAGCCCTGCTACTTTTTGGTCTCTACATGCACTTTTTTATTGAGCATAACCGGGGTCACCACCGCCACGTGGCTGCCCCTCCACAGCTGGAACAGCAATCATGAACTGGGCCGGATATTTCTTTACGAGCTGACCCGGCACAGCGACCACCATTACCGGGCAACGCGTAAGTACCAGATACTTCGTTCCTTTGCCGAAAGCCCGCAGTTGCCTGCGGGGTATCCGGCCTGCATGATCCTGGCGCTGTTTCCACCAGTTTGGTTCGCGGTAATGAACCCCCGTCTGGAGCGACTGATGCCTGAACAGGCCGGCGCTGCGGCTTAGGCCAGCAAGCTCTTTGCGCAAAATTTTATGCTGCTCCGCTAACTAAAGGTCTTGAAGCCGCATTTGAACAGTAGATCTTCCTGCTTCGAACTTTCTCAATAATTCTTGTAAATGCAACTAGGCCGTCTTCGTTTTCTGGGCTTCGTCGAAGGTATTTCCTTCCTGCTCATTCTCTTTGTCACCATGCCCCTGAAGTATTATTACGACCAGCCCGGCCCCAATAAGGTGATCGGGATGCTGCACGGCATCTTATTCATCAGTTATTGTTACCTGGTCATCGTGGTTGGTCGGGAAAAGGGCTGGAGCTGGAAAGTCATCGGACTTTCCCTACTCGCCTCCATCATTCCTTTTGGCACCTTCTGGGCCGACTGGAAATATTTCCGCGCGTAAGCTTACCCTGAAGTGGCATCGACTGAGGCTACCGCCCACCCCCTTCTTCCAGGCGCTCCAGTAATTCGGCCATGGTGATGCGTTCTTTCAGGCGGCCGCCCAGCGCCGCGCCGCTGCCGAGTTCGCGGCGGTGCTCCACGAGGCCGAGGCCTTCTGCGTAGATTTCGTAGCCGGTAAACTGGGGGCTGATGTCGCCGGCCTCGGGGTCCCGCATGCTTACCTCCCCTTCCAGGGAAAAAAGCAGGGCCCGGTAAATGCGGTCACCCACCACCACTGCGGTATCCCGCTCATACCGGCGGTTGAGGGAAACGTAAGTCTTTACCTCCGGAGTGGCCGGGTCCGTAAAGGAAAGTCGGTAGCCGTAGGCTTCTTCCGGTTCCTCTTCCAGGTAAAAGGGAAAGGCTTTATCGTACAGCAGGGTCGTCGGCATGGTCACGGAGCCACTGGTGTCCGGGCGGAGCAGCGTGACTTCCCGTAAATAAACCCCATCATTTTTTATTTCCTGCCGGCTTTGTTGCTGGGGCTCCAGCAGGTCAGAATACTGGGTAACGCTCAGGTACAGGGCCGTATCGACATCCACCCCGAGGTAGTAAGTGTACTCCACTGCCGCCCTGCCCGGCAGCGTACCGGTGTTTTCGTAACAGTATACCAGCCCCTCGCTGAGGTCGCGGGCGGGGAAGTAGTAATCCCGCACGTCCCGGGGGCCGTTACAGGCGGAAAGCAGGGTCATCAAAAAGAGAGAGGCAATCAGGGCGCGGACGCGGGTGCGGGCTACATTCATGGGGGCAAAGTTAGTTAATCATACAAACGGTACGGTTGGCTCCCGATTGATTGCAATCAAGATCACCACCTGAATGTGCCCTGTTTTTGACAATTCCCTCACAAAATTGGATATTACCCCACCATAAAGTCTCAATTGATGCTTCCCACTACTGAACAAGATCGTGCCTCCGCCTACTGGCGCGACAATCTTCGTTACCTGGCCGTACTGCTTTTCATCTGGTTTGTCGTCAGTTTTGGCTGCGGTATTCTGCTGGCGGACTGGCTCAATCAGTTCCGCATTGGCGGTGCCAAATTAGGCTTCTGGTTTGCGCAACAGGGCAGCATCTACGTATTTGTCCTCCTCATCTTTGTGTACGTCTGGCTGATGAACCGACTGGATAAAAAACATGGCTTTGCCGAAGATTAACGCAGCGAGACTACAGTAGACATCCTGCTTCCTCCGGTTTCCGGAAAGAATTCGTCCACCACCGCTTCACCCGTTTACTCCCTTTTTCATGTCCGTACAAACCTGGACTTTCCTCATCGTCGGTCTCACCTTCGCGCTCTACATCGCCATTGCCATCTGGGCCAGGGCGGGTTCCACCCACGAATTCTATACGGCGGGTGGTGGCGTTCATCCGGTTGCGAACGGCATGGCGACGGCTGCGGACTGGATGTCCGCCGCCTCCTTCATTTACATGGCCGGCAT
>JAUIIF010000745.1 GCA_030431945.1 Bacteroidia bacterium
TTAACCCGCGGATAGAGGGCTTCTTACTGAACCACTCCGCCATAATTTTGTCCTACCCCCGTAACCAATCCCATCGCGCCATCGAGCAGGCTAATGCCGCGGATCATTTTTCCCGCTACCTAACGTACTTCCTGATCTTCGCCTTCGCCAGCGGGGCCCTGGCCCACTGCCTGCCGGCAGTGCTGCCCGTGACGAAGGTGACGACCGACGGACTCCTCTTCGTCCTGAACGGCCTGGTACTCTACGCCATTTACCGCAAAAACGCCGACCGCCGTTTATTCTGGTGGCTGCTGGTGGCCTACTGGTTTACCTTCACGATGGAAGCCGTTGGCGTCGCCACGGGCGCCGTCTTCGGGGAATATGCCTACGGACCAACCATGTGGTTCCAGTGGCTCGGCGTCCCCTTCGTCATTGCCCTCAACTGGTGCGTCCTGACGCTGGCGTGTAATGAATTGGCCTGCCGGCTCTTCCGGGTAAAAGCTGTGGGTGAGGTGCCCGCTCGTTTATCCTCAATTCCTCACCCCCTCTCCCTTGTCCTGGTCGCAGCCACGGCCGCGGTCTTTACCGCCTTGTACGATGTCGCCATCGAGCCCGTGGCCATTGCCCTCGATTACTGGCAATGGGGTGGGGGAGAGATTCCGCTGCAGAATTACCTGGCCTGGGCGGCCATCGCCTTCCTGATCTCGCTGCCGCTCCACGTGCTGAAAATTCGCTTCCGCAGTCCGGTATTACTGGTTTACCTGCTGGCGCAGTTGTTTTTCTTCCTGGTGCTTAACTTGATGCTGTAAGGAAACCTGCCGGATAGCTGCAGCCAAATTGATGATCAACTAATGACCGAATCCTTTGACATTGCCATCCTCGGCGGCGGTCTTGCCGGCCTCAGTGTGCTCTACCACCTGGAGCGGGCCGGTAAGCTGGCGGGCAAATCCATCGTTCTGGTCGATCCGGAAGGAAAGAAAGCGGCCCACGACCGCAGCTGGTCCTTCTGGGAAAAAACACCCGGCCCTTTTGAAGAACTGGTCTACCACCGCTGGCCGCAAGTAACCGTAGACAATCAGGACCAGCACCTGCTGTGTGACATCGGCCCGTATGAATACAAGCTTATCCGCAGTACGGAGTTCTACGCACACGTTAATGCCGTACTGGAGGGGATTGAGGGACTGACTAGGGTAAAGGCCAGGGCGGAGGACGTCCGGGCCGTCGGCGAGGAAGTACACTTTGCGGCCGGAGGCCGCAGCTACGTGGCGGGGCTGGCTTTTTCGTCCCTGCCCCTGCACCTGCGGCCGCGCCAAATTGCGGCGCCCTACCTCGATCAGCACTTCCGGGGCTGGTTCATCCAAACGGAGGAAGATACCTTTACGCCCGACCGCGCGGCCCTGATGGACTTCCGCACGCCCCAGCACGGGGAATCCCGCTTCTTCTACGTCATGCCCTTCAGTAAACGGGAAGCACTGGTGGAAATCGCCATCTTCAGCAATCAGCACCTGGAAACGGCCACGTACGACCAACTGATCAAGACCTATATATACGACTACTGGACGCAGGGGAGCTATACGATTACGCACCGGGAAGACGGCAACATACCGATGACGACTTACCCGTTTCCGCTGCGCGACCGTAACCTTATATATATAGGTATGCGTGGTGGCGCTACCCGGCCTTCTACCGGCTACACGTTCTGGGCCTTACAGCGACAACTGCAGCAGCTGGCCCAAACGTTTCCGGAACTCACCGACCTCAGGCCCTGGTCGCGCAAACACCTCCTGTACGATGCGACGCTGTTGCGGATCCTGCAGGACCAACGGCTGGCGGGGGATCAACTCTTCGTGGGCCTCTTTGCCAATAATCCCCCCGACCGGGTGCTGGCTTTCCTGAACGGAGAGACGTCCTTACTACAGGAGTTGCAGCTAATGGCTACCACGGACATTACCACTTTTGGCCCGACCTTCGTGCAGGAACTCTGGCGAAAGCTGGGGGCGTAGTAAAAGCCCCCCCCTCTCCGGAACTTTTCGTAGCTGACCTGAGGTTGCAGGCGCGGCCGCAGGTGCCAGGTTAAGCTGCTGAGGGGCAAGGCGTACCCAAAACCGAATTTCCCGGGTGGCGCAGGTGAATTTTGTCTGGTTTGGAGGCCTCTCAGAGGTACGCCGAAAATAGTTGGTATAAATTTTACACTATCCCCCGACGATAGTTCTGCGTATGCAGCTGCCCGCCAACTAAAAATAGCCGCCAGGCGAGCCAGGGGAGATAAGCATCGGTAGCTGAAAAAAAGGTTGTTTTCGATGGGGGAAATAC
>JAUIIF010000746.1 GCA_030431945.1 Bacteroidia bacterium
TTTTTATTAATTCCGAAGGCATTTTTCAAAAGTATTTAGTGCACCAATTGCCCGGCCCTGAATAGTGAAAAGTAAATGTTTCGTAACTGTTTCAGGTTGAGTATCTTACATAAGATAGGCAAATTTTATTGAAGAAGAAAATCAGCTACTTTAACCCCTGGTTATGCACCCTGAAGAAATCTGCTTTCCCCAGCAGGAGGCACGGCCAGGAGGGTAAAAGTTTCCACGTTTGAGAGACGCTGTCAAGGGCATAATATTACTCTTTTGGTACTTTAACGATGATTTTAGCGTACAGGAGCAAAATTTTGTGTATTTACGCAATCGATAGTGTCACGTTGGTCTTTCGTTGCTGAAGGCCCAAAATGTAATTGGATGAAAGGGTTGACTCGTTTATTTTTCTTGTACTGCTGCTTATTTAGTGCGGTTGGGTTTGCCCAGATCCGCTTGCCGCGTCTGATCTCGGATGGTATGGTGCTGCAACGCAACGCGGAGGTCAAAGTCTGGGGATGGGCAAGTCCGGAAGAGAAAATAGAACTTAAACTTGGCCGGGAGATCCACCGTGCCCGGGCCAACGCCGCGGGGGAGTGGGAAATACTGCTGCCGGCCAGGCCGGCCGGCGGGCCTTACGAAATGACCTTACGGGGGAAAAATGAAATTACCCTGAAGAATATCCTCTTCGGGGAAGTGTGGCTCTGTACGGGACAGAGCAATATGGTCCACCAAATGAAATTGCACCGCATCCTGTACGAAGACGATATTGCCCGGGCGGATTATCCTGAAATCCGCCATTTCTGGATTCCGACTACACCGGTGCTCACGGGCCCCGCTCCGGACGTACGGGGAGGGCAATGGCAAGCTGCAACCCCGGAGAATGTCCGCGATTTCACCGCCGTTGGTTACTTTTTTGCGCGGGACCTGTACGAAAAGTACCAGGTGCCGGTTGGGCTGATCAACGCCAGTGTGGGCGGGACACCCATTGAGGCGTGGACCAGCGAAGCGGGGCTACAATCCTTCCCGGCAATTTCCGCCACCATCAGGGAAAATAAGGATACCGCATTCGTCAACCGAATCAACAATCAGGAAAGCCCCCTGCCCCCCAGCTCCGCTCCACCTGATCTTGGCCTGACGGGCCCCCGGCCCTGGTACGCTGAAGATTACTTTGCCCTGGCTGACTGGAGGCCCATCAACCTGCCCGGCTACTGGGAAGATCAGGGGTTGCAAGACCTGAACGGGACGGTATGGTACCGCCGGGAAGTGGTACTGCCGGCAGCCATGGCCAGTGAGGAAGCCGAAATCTTCCTGGGCCGTATTGTTGATGCTGATGAACTCTACCTGAATGGTCAGCGCATTGGCGCCACCGGTTATCAGTACCCGCAGCGTCGGTATCAAGTACCCGCAGGACTGTTGCGGGAGGGAAAAAATCTCCTGGTGGTAAAGGTGACCAATTACGGCGGTAAGGGCGGCTTTGTGCCGGATCGGCCGTACGACCTTCATACCGCAACCGACACGGTTGACCTTAAAGGAACCTGGTACTACCGTGTCGGCGCGGTTTTCCCACCGGCCGCCCGGCGACCGCTGCCACGGATCTCCGCCCAGCACCAACCTGCCGCCCTCTTTAATGGTATGCTGGCCCCCACCACCAAGTACGCCATCAAAGGAGTACTCTGGTATCAGGGAGAATCCAACGCCGGGCGCCCGGAAACGTATGCAGCGCTGCAGGCCGCTCAGATTGAAGATTTCCGCCAGCAGTGGAACAATGAATCCCTCCCTTTTCTTTTTGTCCAGTTGCCCGGATTCATGGACTACACCTACCTGCCGGCTACAAGCAACTGGGCCCGTTTGCGGGAAGCCCAACGCCAAACGCTGGCCATTCCCCATACCGGGATGGCCATCGCAATTGACCTGGGGGAATGGAATGACATTCACCCCGACAATAAAAAGGATGTCGGGCTGCGCCTCGCCCGCCTGGCAAGAACGCAGGTGTACGGCGAGCAAGGCCTGGTAGCTTCAGGGCCACTTCTGCACGAGGCCCGGTTGGTGGACGGCAAAGTACTCGTCTCTTTCCAGCATACCGGTGGCGGACTGGTAAGCCGGGACGGAGAACCGCTGCGGGAGTTTGCCCTGGCGGGGTACGACGGGGAGTTCAAGTGGGCGGAAGCTAAAATTATTGACGGGCAAGTAGAAGTCACGCACCCCGGGATCAGCTTTCCCCGTTACCTGCGCTATGCGTGGGCGAACAACCCCCGCGTTAACCTATTCAATAAGGAAGGGTTGCCGGCTTCCCCCTT
>JAUIIF010000071.1 GCA_030431945.1 Bacteroidia bacterium
TTCAATAAAAACATCCTCACGGTACCCGTGAACACTGTCCAGCGCAATACGCAGATTTTTGTTACTGTCCGGTATGCCTCCCTCGGCAACCGATAACCGGTTAACCAGCGTTCCCTTGGTGTGGACGTCGCGAAAAGTATACTGTTGAATTTTGACCTGCTGGCCGGCCAGGGCAAAATTTATGGTTACCTCAGGATCGGTCCCTGCCGCCAGGGTTGTTACAACCCGTGCCTTTACGGGGAAGGGAGCGTCAACGTAATGTTTGGCCAGTTTTGCCCGCAGCGTATCGTGCATCAGCATCCGCGTCAGTTCGTAATCCGTGGCATCGTTAGCCAGTTCGATGAAGCTGGTGTCTCCTTTCTCGAGACTGAGGGCGGCCATCACCTCAAAATACTGCTGGCCGATGGCCAGCCGGGTAGGTGCCAGCCGGACCTCCTCCGGGCCAAAGTCGATCTGTACCTTACCGCGCAGAGGGGTGTTTTCCAGGTAAGCCCCTTTGCGGGTATTGAAGGCAATCCCTTGTACTTGTGTGCCTACTTCGGCGCTGATGGAGATGCTGTCGGCTGCAGGTTGAGTGAGCTGCGCCCGCAGGGAATCGACATAGGAGCCCATTCGCTTGTGCTGAATGGGATGATCATAATATAAATTCACCTTCTGGAGGTTAACCTGCATGCCATCCCAGTGTAAGCGGAAAACCGACGGCCCCTGGGAACCTGAGCCCTGTAGTAAGGAACCTACATTGAAGGTGCCCAGTGAATCACTTTCGAGATGGAAAGCTGCGTCCGTAAGCGTAAAGCTTTGGACATCTATTTGCCGACTGAGTAAGTTGGCTACCGAAAGTTCAGCTGCCAAATGCTCCGCCGTGAGTAGTGCGGGAAGGCCGGCGGCGTGGCTGCTGTCCTGGACCACCAGACTGTCCATGGCAATAGATACCTTAGGGAATTGACGCCAGATAGAGATGTCCATTTCCCGGAAAGCCACGTTGAGCCCTGCCGTCGCCACGAGGTCTTGTAATAATTTTTCCCGGTTCGATTCGAGATAATGGTTTACCCCGACTACCAGGGCAGTCAGTAAAATAATCAGCAGAAGAAAGATTACCGCTAACCAGCGGAATAGCTTTTTTAACATAGATAGATGACACACAGAATGTGCTCTTGAAAATACCTAAGTCAAAGTAATCGGGAAGGAATAACCTGCCAGTTTGGTCGGTGTTCATCCCAAAACAGTATGCCTTAGGTAGTGAAAACGGCCTTTCCGCGATATCTGTTCGCCCCGGCTTTCGTTTTCGATGGTTTTGGGTAGTGGGAGGTTTGAGGGGGAAGGCAACTAGGGAGAAGTCCATATTGAGGTGGAAGCCACGGACTTAGGTGCCTCGGCAACTAGGGAGAAGCTCATACTGCACCTGCGGCCGCGCCCCCAACACTTTGTTGCTGCTCCACTATCCTTTGTAATGTGCTTATGCAAAACAAGTTTAAACAAGATCAGGGAGGTGGTGAGTGATGTTCAGAACTGGTAATTTAGCACAAAACCTGACGGCCGCCCGCCAGGAGATAATGTACCGCACCCCTACTGCCTGATGGACGCAAAACAACTTCTCCCCCTCCTTTACGCCAGTGTAGCAGCTATTTTGGTTGTACTTGCCATCACGCTTACGTTGGCGCTGCGCCGGGAAAAAGAATTTTTGACCCCTGTGCCGCCAACCAGCCCTGCTTTCGCGCAACGTATGGCTACTGCCCCTTCAGCATACCAGGAGGGCAAGGCGGTGTGGAATAACAGTGCCTGTGGAAGCTGCCACAACAAGAACATGAAAGATGATATGACGGCCCCTGCGCTGGGCGGAGTGACGGAGCGCTGGGCTGCCTACCCACGGGAAGACCTCTATGCCTGGATTAGAAATAGCCAGCGGTTGATCGCTGAAAAACACCCGCGCGCGCTGGAATTATGGGAAAAGTGGAGCCCCAGCGTAATGAGTCGGTACGACCTGACGGATGAAGAAATCGAAGCGGTTCTGGAGTACATTGAACAGTAACCTTGGCCGGTCCTCAGGCTAATCTTCTTTACCGAACCCTGTTAATAAATCAGCACTGAACCTGGCTACGTAAGCCAGGCTTTCCGTCGTGGAGTGCTCCCGCTGGTAAAGCAGGTTGTGTTTTATGCCCTCAATCACCTTGGGGGGCTTGCTGGCAATAGCTGCGGCAATGGTCCTGACTCCGGCCAGCATGGCGGCCTGGTCCGGGTAAATTTGATTGACCAAACCAGCACTCAGCGCTTCGGCGCCGTACATTTTACGGCCGGTAAAGGCGAGCTCGGACACCAGTCCGGGCGGCAGCAGGAAGGGCAGACGCTGCAGGGTGCCGATGTCGGCAACGATGCCAAAATCAACTTCTTTGACCGTGAAATAGGCGTCTTCTGTGCAGTAGCGGATGTCGCAGGCCGTTACAATATCCACCCCGCCCCCAATGCAGCCGCCCTGAATCGCTGCCAGTACCGGCTTCCGGCAAGCTTCAATGGCGGTGATGCAGGCCTGGATGTGCTCGATGAAGGTTATGAGTTGCGCGCGGGTTTCTTCCGGCGTAGGCGCCATCCGCTGCTGCAGGCTGCCGAGTACCGCAAGGTCCATCCCCGCACAAAAGTGTTTTCCCTCTCCGGCGAGGATGACGACGTGAACGTCGGGGTCTTTATCAACCGCAACGAAGGCGAGGCGCATGGCTTCCCAGCCGGCTTCATCCAGGGCGTTCGCCCGTTCCGGAGCGGTAAATGTCAGGGTAGCAATATTGGCGCTGATGGTGGTTTGAAGCATCGGAAGGAGAGGTTAGACTAGCGAAACATATCAACCATCCGCATCCGGTTACCGTGCAGGTGATCCATACCGTCTACGTAAAGGGTAGTCCCACTGGTGTAAGCGGAAAGCGGACTGGCGAGGAAAAGTACGGCATTGGCAACGTCGTCAATGGTGCCGTGGCGTTTCATCAGGTTCTCTTGCTCCATTTGGTCGAGCAGTGCCTTAACGGGCTCGGCGTAAGTATCCAGTCCGGATGAGATGATGGTGCCGGGAGCAACGCAATTTAGCCTGATGTGGTAAGTGGCCCATTCCTGCGCGAGACTTTTGGTCAGGTTCTCAACGGCCGCACGGGCCGCTCCGGTATGCGCCATGCCGGGGAAGCCCCGCAAATGGTTTACGATGATGTTCACCACATTACCGGAACGTTGCGGGATGAAAAATCGGTTGGCCATGATTCGGCTGACGAAAAAAGTACCGTTTACGTTGGTGTTCATGACGGCCTTCCAGCCATTATCCGAGATGTAGCGGGCCAAACTGGGAAACTGGCCGCCGGCATTATTGACGAGCAGGTCGAGCCGCCCGAATTCCCGCTCTATCTGGTCGGCCAGTGCTTCTACTTCCTCCGTATTGCGAATATCACAGGGGCGCTGCACGCAGGTGCCGTATTGGGATAATTGAGCCGCGGCCTCCGCCAACGGCTCCGCTTTGCGGGAGCAGATAATGACTTTGGCTCCGAGTTCCAGCAACCGCCTGGCAATGCCGTAACCAATACCTGAACGGCCGCCAGTGACGAGGGCAATCTGATCCTGAAAAAGGGTAGGGGAATACATAGGGAGCGAGTTGTTGGAAGAAACGTAAGGTAGGCGAATTTGTCCGCCGTAACAATTGCAGTCATGAGTTTAAATGCGCTCAGGCGTACCTCCGGAAGGCAGCTACCAGCCGATCCGGCAGGGTTTGCTCTCCACTTGCCGTCAGGTAATCCTGATAGGTACAGGGCACCAACCGGTGCCGCGCTTCGCCCTTGTGGTTATGGCTGGGTACCTGCACCCACCACCGATTGCTCCGGGGAGACCGCCAGAAGGTAAGGTGGTTGAAACCCTCCAGGTCTACGACGTATTCAAGCAACCCTTTGCTGCTCACGGGGAAGTCACCCTGTCGCCGGCTGAAACCGTGCAGGAAATACCAGATGAGCTGAGCGTAGGCAGCGGCCGTAAGCTCCTGATCGGTTTCCGTGCCGGCCGAGAGATCCATACCGTACAGGCCGAAGGAGGAAAGTTTGTCACTGTTGCCGGCGTAGTAGGCCAGCTGGGAGGCTTCCTGCAGCCCGAAACCACTAGGGGAATACCCCGCCCGGGCGGGCGCTTCGTTATGATTGACCGCACCGATGTTGAAACCCAGCAAGTCCGCATCCCTGAGCAGCGGCTCCAACGCGGAAAGATTGCTCCGGGCCGGGCCCAGGCTAACGTATTCGTAGGCCTGAGCTTCGAAAAAATCCCGGATGGCCGGGTCAATCAGGTGTTGCTGTGCCCCCACGTGGCTAAGGTGAAAACGTTTGCGCCCCTTATTGTGCGCAGCATTGTCAAGCACTTCTCCCCCAGCAGCTGCCGGGGTCAGGCGGATCAGGCGGTCAATGCTCAGCAAGCTGATCTGCCTGTTCAATTCCGCAAAGGCGAGGTACTGTGCGGTAAAGGCCTCCTGGTCGCCACCAATCAAAATGGGCGTAATTCCGCCGGAGTGCAGCTCACGGAGCAGGGGAATAACGAAATCAGGGGTTGTTTTACGCAAGTCCCCGAGGTCACGAAGTATCATTTTTCCGAAGTCCCAGCTGGTAGCGTAAAGGTGTTCGCGTGTCTTTTCCGCTACAGCTTCGTCTACACCAATAAGCGCAACGGCTATCTTGCGGGAGCGGGGACGTAAGTGTTTACCCAACGTGAAGTCCGCCAGCGTAGCCGCTGGCTTAGAAACCGGTTTTAACCAGGGAGTATACATAGGCTGTAGTGGTTGCGCCGAAGGTACTTCCTGGCCACGAAACGGCGTAAAAACAGGCCATAAAACGGATGTTAATAATTACTAATACGAAAAAAAATTATATCCGGTTACGTAAAAAGTGCTACCGTTTCAAAAACAACTACTACCTTTGAACTGAGTAAATTGCACGTTCACGCGGAAAATAATACCGTTTCATTCCTGATAGGTACCGTTCTCCACGGGAAACTGATCTTTCTCAACTTTCGTATCTCTGCCGGAAACCCTTCCGTTAATCCCAATTAAGAAACTAATTTATCTACTGATCTTATGAAAGTATTGCAACTTTCCCTTCTTGGCCTACTGCTGACCTTCAGCTTAGGTTTGCGTGCACAGGGCACCCCGGTCCCTGCGACAAACGACACTGACAACACTGAAACTACTGACATGACGATTGACGACCTCAACGGTGAGGAGTCAATGGCCAAAGAATCAATGAGTGGCGGCAAATCGGGCTCCATGCTGGAGTTTGGTATCCGCCCTTCCTATATGTTTGTTTCCGGTGATGTAGAATCTGACGCCGGCTTTGGTGTTGGCCTGCACTTCCGGAAGGCACTCGATCATCTTTTTTCCCTGCGTCTGGATGGTCTGTATGGCCAGGCTAAGGGCATGAACGAGAGCGCAGTCCGCCAGTTTGAAAATACCTGGATCAGTGGCTCTGCACTTGCCGTAGTAACCTTGAACAATTTCCGTTTCAACGGCGACACCCGCAGCACGAACTTTTACGTTATGGCCGGTGGCGGCGGAAACCTCGTGGAGGTAGAACGCCAGCGCCTTGACGGCCCCTGGCAGGAAGGACGTAACGTTATCTTCGAACAGGATCTTAGTGTCCACGCCGTTGTCGGTGGAGGCATCACTTTCCGGATCAGCCCTAAATTCAATATCGGCGCTGAATTCCAGTCCTACGTTCCCTTCGGCAAACGTGCAGACCGCCTTGATGGCTACGAACAGGGTGGTAACTTCCGCGATATCCAGAACGTAGGTTCCCTCAGCCTTAACTTTAACCTGGGAAGCGCCGCCAAAAAAAGTGAGCCACTTTACTGGACGAATGCTTTCAGCCCCGTCCGGGAAGAGCTTAATGCCGTCAGCGGCAAGGTTGATGCCGCCACGAAGGACAGCGACGGCGACGGTGTCGTGGATGCCATCGACCAGGAAGCAAATACCCCCGCCGGTGTACCCGTTGACACCAAGGGCCGCGTGCTCGATAGCGACAAAGATGGTGTGCCGGACTACAAAGATCTGGAACCTTTCTTCCCACCCCGTGCCGGTGAGACGGTGGATGCCAATGGCGTAGTGATGAACCGTAACGATAAGCCCATCACGGAAGACCGCGTGCAGGAGATGATTGATGCTTCCCTCGCCCGGATGCAGTCCACAAATCAAACGGGAACGACTACGGTACGTACTGAACGGGGAGAAGTTTACCTGCCCATGATCTACTTCCCTCTGGGCCAGTCTACGGTAAAGTACAGTGACTACGGTACCCTTTCGAGTGTTGCCCGGGTTCTGCAGGGCAACCCCGGCATGAAAATGGTGATCCGTGGCTACACAGATCGTACGGGCAGCGCCTCCAATAACGAAGTGTTGTCTTATCGTCGGGCCAAGGCCGTTGTTGACCACCTGGTCAACCAGCACGGCATCAATCGCGGCAGCCTGGTCCTTCAGTACCGCGGTGAAGAAAATGCAATCGTTCCCCTCGACAAGTCTTACATCAACCGCCGCGTTGAATTCCTGACCGCAGATGCCGGTGCCAGCGAAGATCCCGCTCCCGCCGGTGCTAATAACAGCAGCGGCGGTTACTAAGAGTTTACAGCTTTTAATCCCATGAACCCCACGCACCAAGGTGTCGTGGGAAACTATCTGCCCCTCGTCGCCATGCGACGGGGGGCTTTTTTTATCAGCAGGTAATTCTACCTATTTGACATAAGAACTTATAGTAATATTTGGTCCTTTTTATCAGGAATGCTAACTTGGGTAATGAAGCTGGTCGTTAGAAGAAAAACCCCGGTAAGGAAGAGCATAAATCCATTCCTTAGGGTGCTTCACCGGCCGCTGCTTAAAACGTCTATTCTCTACAAAACACTGACAACAAGACATCCCTTTTTACCGGAAACATGCACTACCGTGCAAGCCATATACCCTGGCTTATCTCTCTGATTACGTAACCTTCCTTTTACATGCTTGCAGGTTCAGCAGGTTATGGGGTTGGCGATTTATTCCACCGGTAAAAAGCCTGTAACGTAAGTAAAGTGCTGGTGTCAGGCAAGAATTATTTTGAAGTAGGTTATCGGGTGGTCGGGAACGAGAGGTCTCGGCCACCCCTTTTGCCGTAGCGCGGATTTCTGGCGCGGCCGCAGGTGCAGACAAAGTCGATTATAGCAGAATAAAAAACGCCCAACCCACTGTGGTGGGCCGGGCGTTTCAAGTATTCGCTCTAAAAATCAACTCGGTATTCATCGTTAAGACACGTTAAATACCGGTGGCGTGGCCCGTCGGGTCAAAAAAAATAAAAAAATCCGCCTACCTTCGCCCCATGCGTTTAACCCTGTTGATTTGTTTACTCCTGAGCGGCTTCGCGCTCGCTTTCGGGCAGCAAACATTGCCTGCTCAAGACGCTGCATCGCACCAGCGTACGCGCCCTGATCTTCCGCCAGCCAAGCGCCTTGAATACAGCCTCAGTGGCCTCTGGGTCGGAGAGTTGTTGCAGAATGAAGGCGGAATTGCCGAACGCTTTGAGTTCAGCATGCAGCTCAGGCAAAACGGAATTTTTATGAACGGAACGGCTTTTGTCCGTCTGGGGGAAATCTGGGCGGAGATGCAGCTAAGCGGCTTTCAACTGGCCAATGGTTCCTGGAAACTTACGGAAACGGAAATTCTCCGCTACCAAAAGCCGGACGAGCTTTCCTGGTGTATGAAGCTTTACGAACTGCGGGTGGAATATACCCCCGGCGGACTTAGCCTGCACGGCCCCTGGTGGGGGAGTAGTGATTTCGGACCCTGTGTTCCCGGTTCCGTCCGCCTGAAGATGAAAAAGAAATCGGCGTAGGGCGGACAGGGCCTGCTCGCTTGAGCGCAAGCATCGTACAGATCAACAGACGCTGGCCAGGTGTCAGTCATCCGGCTTTACTCCCTTACCCACACCCAATTGTCCTCCGTGCTCAATGCTTCGGAGTAGCAGTAGTCATTTACCACCAGTTCTTTGAGTGGTTCGGCGGTAGTGATTCCTTCCCGGGTAATCAGGTTGGCCATTCGCCCCCGTGCACGTTTGGCATTGAAGGCTACCACCCGATACTTCCCATTATGGGCTTCTTTAAAGTGGGCGGTCAGCAACGTACCGTTCAGCTTTTTCTTATTGACGCTTTTGAAGTATTCCTGGCTGGCCAGGTTGAGCACCAGGTCGTCCTGCTGGGCTTCCAGGTCGCTGTTGAGTATTTTGGTGATCCGGTCCCCCCAGAAATCGTAAAGGTTGGTCCCCCGCCGGTTTTTAAGTCGGGTGCCCATTTCCAGGCGGTAGGCCTGCATCAGGTCATTGGGGCGCAGGACACCGTACAGGCCGGAGAGTATGCGGATTTGCCGGTTGGCAAAGTCCATCTGCTCCGGCGTAAAGGTCTCCGCCTCCAGGTCCTGATACACATCCCCCCGGAAGGCAAGAATGGCTGGCTTGGCGTTGTCTGTCGTCAGGGGCAGCGTAAAGTCCTGGTAGCGCTGGTGGTTCAGGTCCGCAAGGTTTTCGCTGATGTGCATCAGGTCTTGCAGCGCCGCCCGGGATTTCTTTTTCAGTACTCTGGCCAGCTTGTCCGTATCATCCAGTAGTCGGGGTTGCGTAGCCTCCATGGCTACGGGCGTCATGTCTAGGGTCTTGGCGGGAGAGAGCAGGATCAGCATGCTGGAGGGCGTAATTTATGTTGGGCGGTAAAAGGCAGTAGGTTATACCTCCGGGGTACGATTCTTTAATCTCCGGAGGTAGCGCTTCTTGAGGTAATAATCTTTTAGCAGTTCCAGTTCACGGTCAGACACCTTATCGTCGTCATAATTTTGTAAGAGCTCCGCAACTTCCTTCCGGAAGCTGGTTTCCATTTCGGCAATCATGGCCTCGATGTTCGCGCGGGCGCCGGGGTCATCCGCAAATTCCAGCTCCATCAGTGCTTCGTTTATTTCCATCATTTCCAGCAGGAACGCCTGGGGCATTTTATTGCTGCCTTCTGCGCCGAGTACTCCCTTTAGGTCGAGCAAGTGCTTGAGTGTCTGGTCAGGGTCTGTCAGCACCTTATAGCCCTGGTTGTTCAGCGTACTCTTTTCCAGTGCTTCTTCCCGGGCGGCCTCATCGCTGAGCGTGTGGAAGTCAGGATGGTATTTTTTGCTGTTGGCGTAAAAAACCTTTTTCAGCTGCCCCTGGTCCACCAGGGGGGCAGTAGGCAGTCCGAAAAATTCAAAGTAGTTGATCATTATGCAAAGGGGTAAAGGTTTGCCGCGGGGCAAGGTTCACAATAACCACGTACGTTGGTCGCAGCTGCAACTTCTTTCTATCAGCCCTTAAGGCGGGAAACAAGGAGTTGCCTGTTAGCAAATTGATGGCTACCCGAAGAGGGCACGCCAGATATCGAGGCCGTTGGCCAGCAGGACGAGCCCGAGCACAATCACGAAGCCAACCATGGTTGCGTATTCCATGAACTTGTCGCTCGGCTTACGGCCGGTAACCACTTCGTAAAGCAGGAACATAACGTGGCCACCATCAAGTGCGGGTATTGGCAGCAGGTTCATAAAGGCCAGGATCAGCGACAAGGAGGCGGTCATGTACCAGAAACGCTCCCATACCCAGGTTTTGCCGAACATGGAGCCGATACTGGCAAAGCCGCCAAGGCTTTCGGTCACTTTAATGTTGCCCTTAAACATCTCGCCAAAGGCTTTGAACTGATCGCCCAAAAACTGTACGCCTTGATTGTAACCGGCGGGAAAAGAAGCTAGAAAGCCGTATTCAATTCGTTCCGTGTCGTAGAAGTATTCTGCTGGGGCGGCACCTACTTTCATCTTACCGTTCTCGTCCAGTTTTACCTGAACTTCCCGGAGTGGCTGCTCCTTTGGCTTTACGCCGAGGGTAACGGTCTGGTTTTTCAGGTTTTTAACCGCAGCAAGGTACTGGTCGTAGTAGTCAGTTGGCTGACCGTTGACACTAACGATGCGGTCTTCCGTTTCCAGCCCGGCTTCGTCCCCGGGGCCGCCTTTAACCGCTTTACCAATCACGAAGGGCATCCGGGGAGTGAAGAGTCGTTCCGCTTTGTTTTCGTGCCGCGTCAGGATGTCCGCCCACTTATTGTCAATGGTGATTTTCTGCTGGCTGCCATTGCGCGCTACCGTCAGCTCACGAACGTTGTTAATCGCTACGGCTCTCAGCACCATGCGGTCGTTGAACCGCTCAAATTTTTCGTCGCCGATCAGTAACAATTGATCACCAGTCTGCAAACCCATCTCCTGGCCGAGACTGTCTACGGCAATACCGGCGGTTACGTTGTCCGCCGGGAGGTATTCTTCCCCGTAACCGAACAGCACCAGGGAATAAATCAGGAAGCCAAGGATAAAGTTGACCGTTACCCCGCCCAGCATAATGATCAGGCGCTGCCAGGCTGGTTTGGAACGGAATTCCCACGGCTGTGGCGCTGACTCCATCTGCTCGGTATCAAAGCTCTCGTCAATCATTCCGCTGATCTTGACGTAGCCACCGAGTGGCAGCCAGCCGATACCGTACTCCGTTTCACCAATCTGTTTTTTGAACAGGCTGAAGTAAGGGTCGAAAAACAGGTAGAACTTTTCTACCCTGGTCCCAAATAAGCGGGCGGGTAAAAAGTGACCGAATTCGTGCAAGACGATAAGAATGGACAGGCTGAGAACCAGCTGCCCGATGGTAATTAAGAGATCCATAGGCTTCTTTGGGGCGTCAGCATGATGACCACACCAACATTACAGTAACGACCGCGCAAATTTAAGGTTGTCTGGCGGGACTATTAAGTATAACGGGCTTTTAGTTGCCAGGATTACTATTTCAGGATTACCCGCCTCGTCAGGGAACCCACCCGGAGCAGGTAAACACCCGCCTGATAATGCTGCACATCCAGACTGCCGGCCCCTTCCGCCAGAGAGAACTCACCTACCTTTTGCCCGGTGAACGAATACAGTTCCGCCAGCACAGCAGCTGCTGAAGTTTGTACCCTGAGCAGGGTAGTGGCGGGGTTGGGGTATACGTGTAATAGCTGTTGGGCTGCGGGTAACGTGGCCGAGACCAGGTCGGAATAGTGCACGGAACCGTCCAGGTCCTGCTGCCGCAGGCGGTAGACGTAGGTCCGGCCAGTTTCTACCCCGTAATCCTGAAAGGCGTAGGTCGCCCCGGCAGGGATAAAGGCTATCTCACGAAAGCCTGCCTCCGCTCCCCGTCGTTCCAGGTAAAAGCCGTCATTGTTCTCTTCCCTGGCGGTGGCCCACGCTATCCGGATGTGATCTTTGGTGGGGGTCGCCGTTAATTCGGTGTAACTCACGGGCAGGGCCGAAGCGCCACAGTATCCGATGCGGATATCGTCGATGTACCAGCCCAGCAGCCCCTCACAACCGTCATGTCCCATTACCCACTGCAGGCGAAGTTCGTCCCCCGGCTGGGCGCCAGCGGTAGTCAGGTCAATAATGGTTTGCCCCCAGGTGCCGGAAGTGGAGTTCCGGTCCTGACCGTGGAAAGCAAAGAGCCCCGCCAGAGGGTTGTCGCTGGCAAATCGATTGACCAGCCTTCCGGTGTACCCATTGTAGAGGAAGGCCTGGTTCGGGAGGAGGGCAAAGGGGCCGTCATTTAGCGAAAAGTACAGCACTCCGCCGTCGTATCCCTCCTGGGTGGCGAAGTAGTGGTCGAAGGAAAGCACGAATTCACTCTCTTCCTGCGGCAAAGAAACTGCGGGGCTGGTAAGGGTGACAACACCGTGTTCAAAGTCCGTCTCGCAATCGCCGGCCCGCAGGGAGGGTGCGTAGGCCGCCAGCCCCGGCCGGCCGTCAGGAAGATTGCCCGCTATGGACCATGGCTTGGCGTCCCAGCTGGAGTCCACCACGGGAATTTCCACCACCTCCCAGTTTTGGAGTCCGTCTTCCCAGTCCTGGGTGAGCAACACGCCGAAGGCATTGATCCTGGCCCCGGCACAAATTTCCGGAGGGTTCTGGTCCAGGGCGGGAAAAGACGGACAGGGCCCTTCTCCCCGCAACTGGGTGATACCAATCACTTTTTGGAGTTGGAGCACGTCGTCAGTGGTAATGATGGCGTCCGAAAGTACCGTAGGTAAATCCAGCAGGGTAAGCGCAGGAAGATTTACCCCGATCAGGTCGGTAGCGGAAAGCACCAGTATGTCCGCCAGGATATAAAAATCCGTTACCTGAGTTACGTAGTTGTTGTTCGCATGATGAAAAATATGCAGAGCTTTCGTGAGGCCAAGACCACGGATGGTATCCTCTCCCACCATCCCTCCATCGGTCAACAGGGAAAAAGTCCGGTTTACCA
>JAUIIF010000747.1 GCA_030431945.1 Bacteroidia bacterium
TCGTTCAGCTGCATCTATTTAGCCCCCGTCCGCACAACTAAGCTGCCCGGTTTTCCGTCTTACCTAAAAGTATCCTGAAATCATGCGTCGTTTACTGCTCTCCCTGCTCCTGTTCGTTTTTGTTGGCACCTGCGTCCGCGCCCAGGTCCTTACCGTCAGTGATGAACTGACCATGCGCAGCGATACCCGCTACGACCTGGTAGGGAAACTGGGCGGACAAGTGCTGCTGCTCCAGGACCGTGATACCAAACACCTCCTTACGGCTTTTGACCGCAACATGCGACAGAGCTGGGAAAAAGAACTGGAACTGCGGGGGCGGAACATCCGACTACTGACCACCGTCGCCCGCCAGGATGGTACCGGCTTTCATTTGCTGTATCTCTTTCGGCAAGGCGGGCATAATTTTCTCCAACTCGATGAGTATAACCCGGCCGGTAACCTGAAGGATAGTACTACGCTCGTTGACTTTGGCGTCTTTAACACGGCCCCGGAAGACGAAATATACCGGTCGGAAGACGAGACCAAACTCTTACTGCTCGTCGTGGAACAGCAAACGAAACCACGGTGCATCGGCATCGACCTGGAACAGATGGCCTTACTGTACGATCATGAGTTTGAACCCGAAAAATTCTTCTTCGGGGATGACTTCATGCAAGCCGAAATTACGAATGCGGGGGATATGTATTTCGTGATCGAGCGGGATAACTTCCGCAGTAAACGGAAGGAGCACCAGTACGAAGTATTGACTTTAAACACCCAGCGACAGTTCGGAAAATTTGCGGTGCCGATGGGCGACAGCCTTACGTACGACATTTCTTTTAAGTACGACAACCGCAATAACCGGCTGAGCGCCGGTGGCTTATACACCACCAAGGATTTTACCCAGGCGGACGGCTACTTCTGGGTCAATATAGACCCCCGGAACCCGGGGGGTACCTTGCCCGATTTTACCCCGTTCCCGCTGAGCCTGGTCAAAAACGTGGAGGGTAAAAAATACAAGAAAAAATCTCCGGGCATCGATGAGCTATCGGTACGGAACCTCGTCCTTCGCCAGGATGGCGGGGCCCTGATCATCACCGAACGTAACCGGCAGCTGGAGCGCAGGAGCAACGCCAGCCGGACGCAGGTTATTAATAATTACGGTATCCGCCCGCTGGTGGATTATCACTACGATGAACTGGTTGTCTTTAGTGTCCACCCCGACGGTGATCCGCACTGGACCAACATTCTGCACAAAAAGCAGTACAGCCAGGATGACGGCGGTGTCTACTCCAGCTATTTTCTGATGGAAAACCCCCGCAGTCTGCGGTTTCTCTTCAACGACGAAATCCGTTTCGAAAACACAGTTTCCGAGTACGTCGTCAATGGGCGGGGAGAATTTGACCGCAACAGTCTTTTTCATACCCGGGACCTTAACCTGCGCCTCCGCTTCCGCGATGGTATCCAGGTCGCCGCTAACGAAATGGTCCTCCCCAGTGAACACCGTAACCGGCTGCGGTTGGTAACGGTGACGTATGAGGTGAAGTGAGCAAAGAAGGTCGGGAAATAAAAGAACGGCTCTCTCAGCTTGCCTGAGAGAGCCGTTCTTACTGCGTAACGCGCAACCGGTAACGCGCAACCCGTAACCGGCCACCCGCAAACCCGTGCTACCGGTTAGGCTGCGGCGTCGTCCGCAAATAAGGTTTGATGACCTTATGCCCCTTGGGGAATTTGTCCGGAATGTCATCCGTAGAAATGGAGGGGGAGACGACGACGTCCTCTCCGTCCTGCCAATCAACGGGCGTAGCTACGGAGTAGTTATCCGTTAACTGGAGACTGTCCAGTACCCGGAGGATTTCATTGAAATTCCGACCGGTGGAAGGTGGGTAGGTCAGGGTAAGGCGCACCTTCTTGTCCGGGTCAATGATGAAGACGGAGCGGACGGTAAATTTGGCGTCGGCTTCCGGATGGAGCATATCGTAGGCGATGGCAACTTCCTTGCTGTCGTCGGCAATGATCGGGAAATTCATTTTTACCTGCTGGGTCTCCTCGATGTCAGTGAGCCAGGCCAGGTGGCTTTCCAGATCATCTACACTCAGGGCAATGGCTTTGGTATTGCGGCGCTCGAATTCTTCCTTCAGGGCTGCGGTGCGGCCCAGTTCAGTGGTACAGACGGGGGTAAAGTCGCTGGGGTGGCTGTACAGTACGACCCAGCTATCGCCGGCCCATTCGTAAAAATCGATGTCCCCCATAGTCGTTGGGGCTTTAAAATTGGGGGCGGTTTCGCCCAGGCGGATA
>JAUIIF010000748.1 GCA_030431945.1 Bacteroidia bacterium
TAAGTAATCCAGAACAAAGATTCGCCAATCTACCTCCTGCCTTAACTTAATTCTTAAACATCCAGGCCACTACCCCGGCAACCACTTGTTCTGACAATAACATTTACCTTTGAACATGGCATTTGCTCAGCGAATTTTCGCCTCGTAAATTTGACCTATCAATCAAAGAAATCCTTGCCTGATCAAGGAATTAGCCAGACCGTGTCGGCTTGTTCAGATGGCAAATTTCGCTGGTTCTTTCTTACGGCATGATCGACTTTAAGCTTTATACGCAGCGGCTTCTTCTTAGAGGCCGCTGCTTTTTTTATTAAAGGCTTGCTTCTGTCGCCAGCTTACCACCAATCGTATCCGACCTGTGCGGCCGGCTCCTGCCTTATTATCTTTACGGTCCATCAGACATGATCAGGCACTATGCGTCAGTTAGCGTTTTTACTTTGCTTTCTCTTTTGTGGTTCACTATCCGCCGGCCCCTGGCCGCAGCCGAAAGGTAAAGGCTACTTCAAATTGTATGAATGGTGGCTGCGCTTTGATGAGCATTACACCAGCACCGGAGAGTTAGACCCCAATGCCACCCTCGGGCTCTACAATACCTCTTTGTACGCAGCTTACGGGCTGACGGACCGGCTTACCGGCGTCATTAATCTCCCGTTCTACAGCCGCAATGAGATCAACAACCAGATTTCCGGCACCCGGGGCAACGTAATTTTCCCGGGCGAAGCCATCGGCGGCCTTGGTGATACGGATGTTTCCCTGCGCTATGCCCTGAATAAACCCGGAAGCACCATCCCCCTGGCGGTCAGTCTTACCCTCGGCCTGCCTTTCGGTGAAGATGCGGGGGGCACCCAGGAGAACCTGCAGACGGGTGACGGAGAATTCAATCAGTTACTTCAGTTCAGTGCCGGCAAAAGCCTGACGGACAACCTTTACGCTACGGTTAGCCTTGGCTTTAACAATCGCACAAATGGGTTTAGTGATGAATTTCGCTACGGACTGGAAGCCGGCTACGGACTGGCCAACCGCAAGGTATGGCTGATTGGCCGCCTTACGGCCAGTGAATCATTAATGAACGGGGAAACGGCAGCCACCATTTCCTCCACCAGTATTTTCAGCAACAATGCAGAATACCTGAGCCTGGGTGGAGAGATTAACGTTTACCTGACCGACCGGCTGGGCATCAGTGCCGGGGCCGCTACCGCCGTACGGGGCCGCATTATTGCTGCCGCCCCCGCTTTTAGTGTCGGCGTATTCTTTGACACCTCGAAGTAGAACTGACGGAGTGGAGTGAACACCACCGCACTGAATTACCTTTACAGGAGATAGTTCACCCTACCGAACCCGTATGCAGCGTTTGTACCGCTTTTTTTCAGGCTGGATCAGAACCGCCCTGGACAGTCTGGCCTTTTTGCCACTGCCCATGATGCTTGGTGCATTAATCCTGGGCGTCTCCCTGTTTTACCTCGAGCTGCATACGGAAATCAGCACGAGTATTTCCGAGAACTTCCCGTCCATGATGGTAAGCAATCAGGAAACCGCCCGTACCGTACTGAGCATCCTTATTGGCGGCATCATCACCCTGACGGTTTTCACGTTCACGCAGATGATGACGTTGTTCAGTCAGGTGGCTGCCGGGTACAGCCCCCGCCTGCTGCCCATTTTCACCGGCAACTGGGCCCTGCAATTTGTCATGGGTTTCTACCTGTCTTCCATCATTATCACCATCCTGGTCTTGCTCAGCATCCGGGAAAACGAAGAAGGCTTCATCCCCAATCTATCCGTCTTATTCTGCATTTTACTGGGGGTCCTTTGCCTGGTTTTCTTTCTGTACTTTGTTACCAAGATTTCCACCAAAATTCAGGTGGACAACATCATCGAACACGTTTACCAGCGGGGCCTGAATGCCTTTGACGCCGCCAGTAACTCGGAGCGGTTTGACACCAAAGAATTGCCGGCGGGAGTAGACTTATGGCACCCCATTGCCTCGCCTATCAGTGGCTTTGTCGGGTCCATCAATTACGATCGCCTGGCGGACCTGGCCGATGCCTACGACACCCGTTTTTTCATTGGCACTGCGCGCGGACAATTCGTCCCCAGAAATCATCCGCTGCTGCAAACGGAACGACCACTGGAGGAAGCGCAGCGGCAGGCGGTGCTGGAGGCGGTTTCCCCCATTCACCGCAAATTTTCCGATTGGCACCTGCCGCCCGTTAGGCTGCTGACGGAAATTGCCGTTAAAGCCATGTCACCGGGGATCAATGACCCCGGCACCGCCATCGAT
>JAUIIF010000749.1 GCA_030431945.1 Bacteroidia bacterium
GGAAAACCCACCGATCCTGAGCCTTGATTCGGTGCAACAGATCAGTTGTCACGGGGAGATGGACGGGGCCATCAGGTTTCGGTCCATTACGGGAGGCGTGCCCCCGTATCAGATTACTATTGTCGGCACTGGTTACCAGGAAAGCGGATTGGGCATATCCCGGTTCGATGGGCTCGGACCGGGCGTCTACAGCGTGGAGCTGGTGGATTCCGCCGGATGCGTGCTGGACTTTGAACGCCAGGTCTTCGAACCGGACCCCGTCTCCGTGGACATTCTGGAAGACACCATTTTCCTCGAATTAGGGGAAGAAGTAACCCTGAACACCATCCTCTTCAATGCGGACGACCCGGTTTTCCGGTGGACACCGGCAGCGGGCCTGGACTGTACGGACTGCCAGTCGCCGGTGGCGCGTCCCTTCTCCAACACCACTTACCTGCTTGCCATGCAGGGAGACCGGGGCTGCCCGGCAAGTGACGAGGTGTACATCGCGGTTAATCTGGGGCGGGAGGTGTACGTGCCGAACACTTTTACCCCGAATGCCGACGGGCGGAATGACATTTTCAGAATCCGCAGCAATTTCGAAAAGAGTATTGAGACGATTGAATTTTTTCAGGTCCGTGACCGCGGAGGTCAATTACTTTTTTCCGCCGAGGACTTCCCCCCCAATGACCGGAGCTTTGGCTGGGACGGTCGTTTTAACGGCATCAAGGTAGTCCCTGGTTACTATGTCTATCAGGCCAGGGTGTTATACGTAGATGGTGAAACCAAAGATTTAAGTGGCAGCGTCCGTGTTTTTCATTAATCCTCAGGACAGGCGTACGGCGACCCGGCAGTAGCGGCGCGGACGCCGGTGCGTAGCAAGTTTTTCAATCAGCAAAAGCCCCACCCTTATGTTCTATCGACAATTACTTCTGGCTCTGGCCTTATCCGCTGCCTCCTTAGCGGCGCAAGACGGACTGTTTACAAATTTTGACGAAGCCAGCTTCTACCACAACCCGGCCCTTACCGGCTTTATTCCGGGAGAGGCAACCACCCGCCTGCAAATCAGGGCCAGAGAACAGTGGCGTACCTTTTTGGGAAATGGGGCGTACCGGACGATGACGACGGGGATTGAGCAGCGTTTTTGTGGGAATGATGACGGAGATTACTTTGCCTTCGGCGCCCACGTGCAGGCC
Organism: Bacteroidia bacterium; assembly: GCA_030431945.1. Classification (GTDB taxonomy): domain Bacteria; phylum Bacteroidota; class Bacteroidia; order Chitinophagales; family Saprospiraceae; genus Neolewinella. The sequence continues at coordinate 1,176 of JAUIIF010000749.1, forward strand.
GATTGGCAAGGCGACCCCAGCTTGCGACGCATCAATCTGTTCGGGAGTTTTGCCTACACCAAGGATTTCTCCTCCCGCTACCAGACGCGCCTGCTCAGTGCAGGCGTAGAAGCCGGTTATCTGCAATTTAACCTGGAACAGGGCAACCTCACTTTCGACGACCAGTTCGATGACCCGGGGCTGCCGGATGAAGTGTTGGGCTTTCAGAACCTGTTGCTTTTTGACTACGGCATCGGCATTTTTTTTACGCAGTTTGCCAACGCGCAAACCGGCCACGGCTTCAACCTGGGCCTTTCGGCCAAGCACCTGGGCCAACCGGAATTGAACTTTATCGACAATCCGGCGACCGACAACCAAACCAGCGTCAAGTTACCGACGCGCTGGACCGTGCACGCCGGCGGCAATCTCCCCACCCCCTTCCTGGGGAACACTACGGTAAGTTTGCTCGGGTTGGCCAGTATCCAGGGCCCGCACAACCAATTTCTCAGCCGGGTCCTGCTCAACCTGGAAAGGACTAAAACTGGTGACGGGCGCTACCTATCCATCGGGGCTGCCTACCGGATGAATAACGGGGTTAACGGTGTCGGGGCAGACGCATTGATCCTGGTCGGCCAGTGGAATGGCCCGGGGTATCGCTTTTCGGCCAACTATGACCTGAACGTTTCCCGTTTACGCTCTGCCACCAATAGCGTGGGTGCTTTGGAGCTCTCCTTTTTCAGCTTTTTTGGCAAAGCCACCTGTATTCGTTGCCCCCGTTGGTAATCCAGTTTCGCGAATCTACCTGTGCTATACCTAAACCACTTTGGCTTAGGTAAATCACCAGCGCACCCCGCCCGCCAGGCGCAGGTATTGAAAATCGGGTTGCTGGTAAGCATAGTTAAAGGTCCCAAACCCTTGCTGCCGGGTAGCGGAAAGCTGAAGACACCACCTTTCCCGCCAGTCATACTGTAGCCCAAGGCGACCATACCAGGCGTTCACCCGAAGGGGGGAGCGGTTGTCTTCGGTTGCAGTTACCTCGTAATAAAATTCCTCGTCTTCATTCTCGAAGGTATAGCTGATGCTTGCGGGAAAGACCTTGGTCGCCAGAATACCGC
>JAUIIF010000750.1 GCA_030431945.1 Bacteroidia bacterium
CGGGCCGCCGCCCTGCAGGGCGGCCGTCAGCTCCCCGGTACCATCCGTAGCCAGGGCAATTGCCCCGAAACAAACCATCCAGAACCCGCCGAACAGCGAGGTGTAAACCAGGTTGACCCGGATAAAATGACGGACGGTATACCCTACCCCCAGCCGCCCCAGAAACAAAGCAGTTACCGGCGCCCAGGCGAACCAGTTGGCCCAGTAAAAGCTCGTCCAGTCGTGTTGCCAGCTCGCGGGGATACCCGGATCGAGCCCAAGATTCCTGGGCACAAAGGTAGACGCGTAGTCGCCCGCTCCTTGCAGGCTTAAGGCCAGGGCACTCAGCGTTGGTCCGGACATCAGGACAAAAACAGCCAGCACGGAAAAGCCGATGATATTGACAGTACTCAATAGTCTGATGCCCTTCTGCAGGCCCGTAGCCGCCGAGAGCGTAAAGGCAATCACGATCAAAAAGATGACCACGCCCAGCGCCACCGGAGTTGTAGCCATGCCACTGCCCCCTACGAGGGACAGGGCGCCCACGCCCAGGTTCGCAGCCATTCCGGCAACCAGGGCAAAGAGACAAATCACCTCTACGGCGGCTCCGCCAAAGTGGTGAATCCGGGGGCCGAAGACCGGCGTCAGTAAAGCGCTGATGGCAAAGGGAGCCTGGCGATTATAAAAGGTCAGCGCAAAGGTCAGTCCGCCCAGGGTGTACATACCGTAGGGCGTAAACGTCCAGTGCAAAAAGAGTGTACTCATGGCAAAGACCGCTGGTGCGTCCGCCCCCGCCGGTGGCGGGGTGCTGAGGTGCATGATCGGCTCCGCCGTCCCCCAGAAGAGAATGCCGGTGGCAATCGTCGTACAAACAGTAACCGTAAACCAGCGCCAGGGGGACAGGAGTGGCCTGGCGGCGGGGCCGCCGATCTTAACCCGACCGAGCGGGCTGCAGTACACCGCCACCACGATCAGCAGGCATCCGAATATGGACCAGTTGAACAGCCAGTCAAAGTGTACAAGCAACCAGGACGACCAGCCCCGGGCCTGAGTAACCAGCGCCACCGGATCGTAAAAGCCGTAGGCCGCAAAAGCAATCAGTGGCAGCAGCGGCGGGAGGAGGACGTGGTAGCGAATCTGGATGGTGCTGGGGGTTGAGCTTGAAATCAGGGTGTAAGTATAGTTAAGTCAAAGTGGTGTAGGGGTAAGCAAAAAGAAATCCGTTTCCTGGCGCGGCAAGGCTCCCGTCAGGGCACCGGGTTACTTATTTTCAGAAACTTTTGGTCAGGAACAGGAATCAGGTTCGGGGCTGCAGGTTCCCCTCTCTCCCGGGTGGTCCGGCTTTCACTTATCGCTCTCCCCCTTCTTCCACACACGGCCATACCCAATCGCTTAATTCCAGGCGGGGCCCCGCAAAGTTAAAGTGCCACCACTCGGTCCGGATGGTCAGAAAGCCGTGTTTTCGCATGGCTTGCTGGAAGAGGGTCCGGTTATGGAGTACCGCTTCCGGCAGGTCCGTAGTGGTGGTGTAGGCTTCCTCGCCAAAGAAATCATACGTTGTGCCCATATCCAGTTCTTCGCCGGTATCGAGCTCCACCAGGGTAAGGTCTGCCGCAGCGCCGCGGCTGTGCAGGCTGCCCCGCTTGGGGTTGGCGACGTAGCGCGCGTCGGGCAGCACGTCCCACAGGCGTTGTTGGTACGGGCCGGGGCGATAGCAATCAAACATCTTCAGCCCCAGGTTCCGTGCTTTCAGGTCGTGGTGTACGCGGAGCAGGGCCCGGGCTACTTCGGGGCGGTAGAAGCAGCGGCCACAATCGTAGATCACCCGCTTCATAAAGTTGTTGTCGGTGGCGTAGCGCAGGTCGAGGCGGATCGTGGAGTCCAGCCGGATCAGTTCCGTCCACTTACTGGTATCATAGTCGTACACCGGCGCGGGCGGCGGCGGCGGTGGCGGCACGACTACGGGAAAGGCGGCCTGGAGCACGGGCGGGGCTTCCGGGGCGCGGCCGCAGGTGCACAGGAAAAGACAGAGCAGCAGGGAGAGAAACCAGGAACGGGGCATACGGCTAAGGTAGCGAACCTGACTGAATGGGGAAAACGAACGGGTTCTGAGGTGCTTTCCATGTTCTCCGTGCTTTCCGTGCTTTCCGTGTTCTCCGTGTCTTCCGTGCCTTCCGTGCCTTCCGTGTTCTCCGTGCCTTCCGTGCCTTCCGTGTTCTCCGTGCCTTCCGTGTTCTCCGTGCCTTCCGTGTTCTCCGTGCCTTACGTGTTCTCCGTGCCCATCACA
>JAUIIF010000751.1 GCA_030431945.1 Bacteroidia bacterium
CCTTTGCCGGCTTTCAGATCGCCTTCCCAGGCGGCGCTTGCGGTACGTTTCATTGTTTTTAGTTTGGTGGTAGTACGTCAGTGGCTGATTTTTGTTCGCGCAGCAGCCGGGGGCCGGGCTAAATCATACGGCCTGCTTATCTTCCCCTCCTTAACCAGCCGGCGCAGCCGGCACTGCTGCAAACCAAAACATACTAATGAGACTTCTTCAACTACTTACCCTGCTCCTGTTGTGCTTAGCGGGCACCAGCGTCCGCGCCCAGAAAAGCTCCACCGCCCAGGAACGCCAGCAGGCCTACGAACAACGGCTGGCCCTGCAGCGCAACAGCCCGGCGGCCGGACTGACCTTCACCAACATCGGCCCCAGCATCATGAGCGGCCGGGTGGCGGACATTGCCGTGGACCCCGCCGACCCTACCCACTTCTACGTCGGCTACGCCAGCGGCGGCCTCTGGGAAACCAGGGATAACGGCATCACCTTTACCCCGCTTTTTGATGACCTGCCGGTCATGACCATCGGGGCCATTGACGTCAACTGGTCCGCCAAAACCATTTACGTGGGCACCGGCGAAGTCAACTCCAGCCGCAGCAGCTACGCCGGCAACGGCATCTACCGCAGTGCGGACGGCGGGCGCAGCTGGACCCACGTCGGCCTGGAAGAAACCCACCACATCGGTCAGGTTATTGTCGACCAGCAAGACCCGTCCACCGTTTGGGTAGCCGCCCTCGGCCACCTGTACGGCACGAACCCGGAACGGGGTGTTTATAAAACGACAAACGGTGGCCAGACCTGGGAAAAAACCTTGTTCGTGGACGACAAAACGGGAGCCGTTGACCTCATCCGCGACCCCCGCAACCCCGACGAACTCTTCGCCGCTACCTGGGAGCGCCAGCGGTGGGCCTGGGACTTCAAGGAATCCGGCCCCGGCAGCGGCGTCTGGCACAGTAAGGATGCCGGCCAGACCTGGAGCCGGATCAGTACCGCCAACGCCGGTTTCCCGACCGGGGAGGGGGGAGGCCGGATCGGCCTCGCCGTCAGCTACGACCGCGCCGGCAAGCGCCACCTTTACGCCGCCATCGACAACTACTTCCGCAAATCCGCCGCAGAACTGGAAGCCGACGACCCCGAAACCCTCACCAAAAACCAGCTGCGCGACATGACCAAGGAGGCCTTCGCCGACCTGAAAAATTACCAGGTCGAAGACTTCCTGCGCAGCAACGGTTTCCCCCGCTCGGCCAGCGCCAAAAGCATTAAGGCCAAAGTAGCTGCCGACCAGGTAACCACCGCCCAGCTGGTCGAGTACCTGGAAGATGCCAACAGCCTGCTGTTCGACACCCCGGTCAAGGGATTTGAACTCTACCACACGACCAACAACGGGAAAAAGTGGACCCGCACCCACGATGATTACCTGCCCTCGCTGTACAATACCTACGGCTACTACTTCGGCACCATCTCGGTCCACCCCGAAGACCCCACCACGATCTACGCCATGGGAGTACCGATTGCCAAATCGACCGACGGCGGCAAGACCTGGTCGGGCGCCAACGGCGACAACGTCCACGCCGACCACCACCACCTCTGGATCAACCCCCAACGCCCTGACCACATCATCAACGGCAACGACGGGGGCGTCAACATCAGCTACGACGGGGGCAAAAACTGGATCAAGTGCAATACCCCACCCCTCGGGCAGTTTTACGACGTGGCGGTAGACAACCACCCCGACGGCTACCGGGTCTACGGCGGCCTGCAGGACAACGGCACCTGGCGGGGGCCGCACGACTACGAAGCCAGCCGCGGCTGGACCCAACGCGGTGAATATCCCTACACTTCCCTCTTCGGCGGTGACGGCATGCAGGTACAGGTAGACCCCCGTGACCACGAAACCGTGTACGTCGGCTACCAGTACGGCAATTACTTCCGGCTCAACCCCAAGGCCGGGACGCGAGAATTCATCACCCCCAAGCACGACCTGGGCGAACGCCCCTACCGCTGGAACTGGCAGAGCCCCATTCTCATCAGTCCGCACCAGCCGGATATCTTTTACCTCGGCAGTAACTTCCTCCACCGCAGTTTCAACCAGGGAGATAAGATGGACATCATCAGCCCCGACCTCACCCACGGCGGTAAAAAAGGCGACGTGGCGTACGGGACCCTGACCTGCGTCGACGAAAGCCCCCTGCAGTTCGGCCTCCTCTACACCGGCTCTGACGACGGGATGATCTACCGCAGCACCGACGCCGGAGCTAACTGGCAGC
>JAUIIF010000752.1 GCA_030431945.1 Bacteroidia bacterium
ACTTCCTCGATATTTGGTTCCATGAACGGCGATCTTGCGGAAAAAGACGCGCAAAGTTAGTTAAATACTCAAGGAGTCAGATAGTTGTTCCCTAAATAGTCTGATTAGCGGCCATCGCCGCAATTCTCAGGCGAGGATCAGGGCCGGTATTTATGGGCTTGGTTAGTGAATGTCTTCTCGGCCCGGTTCAGCAGCGCCTTCCCGCTGCAACTGATTGATCCGTCAAGTCAACTCTGAAGCATTGGCGATTTTTATCCCGGGGCAGGACAGGGCAAAATGGAAGTTGCGAAGAACGGGTGCGGGGGCATTGGGTGAGAGGTAAGGTACGATTAGCCCGAAGCTGGCGTAGTTCAGGACTTAATATAAAAAAAGCAGGCGGAGCTTCAGCTAGCGTCGGGTGAGGGAACGGACCCACCCGCAAGCAGGCTTTTTAACGAAGTCAGGGGAGATAAGAACCTCACGATCTTCACACGTAATTTGCGTGGTTCTAAAACTATCTGCCTACTTGACTATCTTTGCGGCCTCAAAACCAAAAAAATCAAAGCCCCATGGCCACTAACCGCACTTTTACCATGATCAAGCCTGATGCCGTACGTAACGGACACATCGGCGCTATCCTTCAGCAAATTAACGCCGGAGGTTTCCGCATCGTGGCGATGAAGTACACCAAACTCAGTGCCGAGAAAGCAGGTGAGTTCTACGCCGTACACAAGGAGCGTCCATTTTACGGAGAGCTCGTTGAGTTTATGAGCAGCGGCCCGATTGTCGCGGCTATTCTGGAAAAAGACAATGCCGTAGCCGATTTCCGTACCCTGATCGGCGCTACCAATCCTGCAGAGGCTGCCGAAGGTACTATTCGGAAGCAGTTTGCCACCAGCATTGGTGAAAATGCCGTTCACGGTTCGGACAGTGATGAGAATGCCGCCATTGAAGGTAGCTTCCACTTTGCCGGAACGGAGGTATTTGCCTAATCCAGCGGGGTAGTAATGCAGGAAGGGAGCACGTAAATGCTGGTCGTTTCTCGTTGCGCTAACTGTATTACTACCCTCCTTTTTATTACCGTCCTATCAACTTCTCCGCGCTCCATATTCTTGTCGTCGGCGACGTCATGATCGATCGTTACCTGAACGGTCGGGTAGATCGTATCAGCCCGGAAGCCCCGGTTCCGGTCATGCAGTTACGCTCGGAAGATAATCGTCTGGGCGGCGCGGCGAACGTAGCGCTGAACCTCAAAGCACTGGGCGCAACGCCACTGTTGGCCGGGTTGGTGGGCGCAGATACAAATGGTACGCTGCTGCGGGAATTAATGCAGGAAAAGGGGCTTGCTGACGACTTGATCATAACGGACCAGGAACGGACGACTACCGTCAAGACCCGCCTGGTGGCCGGGGGGCAACAGCTGATGCGGGTAGATCGCGAAGACACGCACGGAGTGAAGGGCGCGGCCGCAGGTGCCGTGTTGGAGAAAATCGGAGCCGTACTGGCGACCGGGAATGTAGATCTGCTGCTGTTTCAGGATTATAATAAGGGGATGCTTACGCCGGAGGTTATTACCACCCTGAGTACCCTGGCCAATGAATTTAACGTTCCGATTGCCGTCGATCCCAAGGACCGAAACTTCTGGTCTTTCACCAATTGTACCTTATTCAAGCCGAACCTGCGGGAGATTCAGCAGCAGTGTGCTTTTGCCATTAGCCCCGAATTACCCAGTCTTGACCAGGCGGCGGCCCATATTTTTAACGAACTGAATTGTCAGTCGGTCATGATCACCCTTAGTGAGCACGGAATCTACGTTCACGATGGGGCCACCTCGGCCATTTATCCTACAGCCGGCCGGGATGTTGCTGACGTAAGCGGTGCCGGAGATACCGTGATCAGCGTTGCAGCCTGTGGACTGGCTTCCGGAATGTCTCTGGCCGAAATTGCAAAATTGGCCAATCTCGCCGGGGCGCAGGTTATTGCCAAGAGTGGGGTAGTGGCCGTGGATTTGGCGGCTTTGGAAGCTGCTTATACGAAACGGTAATTACGGTGTTTTTGTGGCGGGAACCATACTACGGGACATTTTACGGTTTTACCTTTCCTCCTGCCCTCTCCAACTCACTTCGCCTGAGGGCTCAGCGGAGAAGGAGCCAAAAAATGTCCAGTAAGGTGGGCGGGAACATCTTGCAAAAAAAATATCCATAGGTATTTATCCATATTTACAGCTGTGGAGAAGTCATTTTTTCCCTGCTTCCCAATCCCATCCCCTCGC
>JAUIIF010000753.1 GCA_030431945.1 Bacteroidia bacterium
GCTTTTTCCCACCGCTGATAAACTCGAGGATTTTACCGCCTGGATGAACCGGCCCCGGACGGCACCGGCACCCGAAACCGCCAAGGCTGAGGCACCGCAGCCCCGGCCGCAAATGGATCTGTCCAATCAGCTTGCAGACGCCGAGGCGGCCTACGCCATGGTCGTCAACCGGGCGGAAGAATGGGGCGTGGATACCGAGCGTATCGGAATGATTGGCTTTTCCGCCGGGGCCGGTCTTACGATGCACGCTACCCTGAATTCCGAGAGCATGGAGCTGGCCTTCATTGGCCCGATTTATGGCGGAATGGGGCCGGTAGAGGTCCCCGAAGACGCTCCGCCGATGTTCAGCGTAATTGCCACCGACGATTTCCTGTTCCGGGGCCAATTCGGCGTGATTGATTCCTGGTATAAAGCTGGCATTCCGGTCGAGTTCCATCTTTACCAGAACGGTGGTCACGGCTTTGGCCTGGGTAACCCCGACCGTACCAGCAACCGCTGGTTCGACGCATTCATTTACTGGCTGGACGTAAACGGCTTTATGACTGCCGATTCCAGGAAGTAAACCATTGATTTTGAACATTAAAATTGCTCAAAATCAATCAATTTAGTAAACAATCAACAAATTAATCGGATGCTTCTTTAGTAAGAAGAAAAAACTTCCTTTATCTCCTCCTCGTAATCAAAATTATTTCGTTTTGACTTGAGAAGGGGCGAGAAAGTTGTTGCCGAAATCCATTTCATTTTTTATCTACATACAATTCTGATGCAAAACAATTACTATCTGATACTGGCTTTTTTCCTGCTCTTCAGCACGGCAAGTCAGGCGCAAAATCTTATTCCAAATCCCGGTTTTGAGGAAGGTAGCGGAAACACCTTCACGGGCTGGAACATCTACAACGAAATCAGCGGAACCTTTTCCGAAGGAACGGCCGACGGTGACTTTCGCAGTGGCGACAGGGGCTTGGTCGGCACGGTAACCATGGCCGGTGAGGCCTGGCACCTTCAGCTGGCCAGCGACCTCATTCCGACGCAGATAGGGGAGGAGTACACCTATTCCGTCTGGGTGAAAGCCGCCACTGCCGGTACGGAAATTCGCTTTTCTACCCAGCCGAACGCGCTCTACTCCGCTAACTACGTGGTAAGCACGGAGTGGACGGAACTGGAGTGGACCTTTACGGCTAACGAGGATATGACCCGCATTGTCCTGGATCTCGGGGCGGAAGTCAATACCTACTACCTCGACGACATGACGCTGAATGGCCTCCCCGGCGGTACCGGTGGTTGTCAACTCATTGAGAATGGCGGATTCGAAACTTACCTTGAAGCCGTGGATAGCTTCGCGGGCTGGACCTTTATCAACGAGTTGGGCGGTAGCAGCTTCGCCTTGGCGACTGGTGACGATGCCTACGCCGGCGACAATGCCATCCAGGCCAATAACCTGGGCGGTATCGAGCGCTGGGGCCTGCAATTGGCTACCCCCGCTTTCCCCACCGTGTCCGCGCAAACCTACACCCTCAACTTGTGGATCAAAGCTGATATTGCGAACGCAAACGCTATCCAGTTCTCCGTTCGCGATCGCAACGCAGAAAACGAGGGGCAGTACACTAACTCCGCAACAACCATTGGTGGAGACTGGATGCTGCTTGAGTATCGTTTTACGGCCATTGACGACAGCACCGTCATTACGCTGAACCTTGGTGATGCTACCGCCAACACGTATTATCTGGACGAGGTGTGCCTCATTCAACCCGAAACCCTGGACGACTGCGCTGCAGTAGACAACAGTGGCTTTGAAACCTACGACGAGGGCAGCGGTACCTTCTCCGGATGGACGTACTACAATCAGAACAACAACAGCTCCTTTGGTGTCACGATGAACGGGGACGACGTTTACGAAGGCGCAAACGCCCTGGTGGCCAATAACGCTGCGGGGAGCCAGACCTTTGATCTGCAAATCGCCAGTCCTTCCTTCTACACCCTGGCTGGTGGCACGTACCGACTTAACGTCTGGGTAAAGGCCGCTGTACCAGCAACCAACACCATCCAATTCTCGGTCCGCGAAGCTGGTGACCCTTTCAATACTGAAAGCCAGTACACCACTACTGCTTCGACCATTGGGGGAGACTGGATGCAGGTGACTTACGAATTCGTCGCTTCCAGCGCCCGTACCTTCGTCACCTTCAACCTGGGGGGTGACGCGGAAAATACTTTTTTCCTTGACGAGGTCTGCGTGGAAACGGTCTGCGGAACC
>JAUIIF010000754.1 GCA_030431945.1 Bacteroidia bacterium
ATTAACGTTGCCCTGGTCTACGGTCCTTACCTGATGGCCAGCTACCGGCTGAAGTAAGAGCTTGTTTGGGAATCCGGTTACTGACCGAAAGCGAGCAGCTTCGTGCCAGATCAAGGTCAGAAAATTGACTCATAACGGGTTATTAGTTGATTTTCTGAACGACGAGCTGGTGCGAAACTGCCGCTTGCAGGTCGGAAGCGGATTCCCAAACAAGCTCTAAGCCTACGCCTCCACCCACTTGTCCCCTACGTAGAGCCAGCCGCCTTTCACTTTTTTCCATTTTCCGGGAACGTACCTGAAGCCCGGCCGCTTCTTTACCTCCCGGGCGGGCAGGTAAGTGTACGCGCCGTCCTTTACGACCCAGCTCGGCTTGGTGAGCAGGCAGCAGGCCCCCGGTGCGGGCAGGTCACGCTTGGCAAAGGCAGCCGGCACTTCCGGCTTCTCTTTCACCACCAACTGGGCCGAAGCCACCGTAGTTGAAAAGATAAAAAGAGCACTGGCCAGCAGTAGTTTAACGAAAATTGGCATGGCGGTAATTAAGGATAACGGTCGGGCAAAAATACATTCTCCAGTAATAACCTTCCGCTGGAAAAATTAGTATGTCTGCCGGCATCCACTATTCCGGCCTCCGGACAGGAGAGAGGCATGATCACATTTTTGCTTCAACATTCCCGGTTTATTTTACTTACCTTATAGCAACACCCCTTCCACTATGTCATTTCGCTACCACTTGCTTACCTGCCTTGCCTGGGTCCTGCTGCTCCCGCTCCAGGCCCAACCAAACTGGCAATCAGCCACCCTCACCCTGATTGATGGCATGACCCTGGAGGGGGAGGTGGACGACCGCCACTGGGGTTTTCATTTCGACGACCTGCGCTTCCGTACTTCCGCTAAAAGTGACCGGCAACGCCTTCCCCTGAACTCACTGATGCGTTTCGAAATAAACGGCCGGCGCTACGAAGTACGGGAAATCACCTTCAATGCTTCCCCCCGGGAACCAAGTCAGCTCCTGCGCCAGGAAGACCGGGCGGAACAACAGCGGACCGCCGCCTTGTTGGTCCTGGTGGAAGGTTCCGTTTCCCTTTATGAATATGCAGATGACCGGGGCAACGCCCATTTTTTCCTGCGCCGGGCCGGGGAACCACTGCGTTACCTCGACTATGGCCGCTACAAACTGGAAGCCTACAACGGCAGAACAACCTACAATGAAGTGAATTACTTCCGGTCAACCCTGATCGGCCAGCTCTCCGGCTGTGAGCGGATCCGGCAAGACATTCTGCAAGCGCGTTACCGCCGGGAATCGCTGATGGATGTATTTGAAACCTACTACAACTGTGGCCAGCAGCGCTCTGGCTACTGGCTGGAGCGTGAATCAGGCATCTGGCAATTTGGGCCTGACCTGGGTCTCGTGAAAGGAAACCCTACTTACGGCGACATTGAAGTCCCCGTATTCCCTTTCCGGCGGTTGGCTGCCTGGGCACCGGGGCTAGGGGCCCACGCCAAGTACCGGTTCGGCGGGCCACACGGGAGTGTGGCCGTGCGGCTGGGCGTGTGGTACCACAGTTTCGCCGTCGGCGCTACCGCGCCGGACCCCGAAGAAGAAGACCCGGCGGCCAACGCCAATTTCCAGTACCTCTACAACGAACGATCCGTTCACTTTCAGCTGGGTCCGGAGGTCATCCTCGTACGCTCCCGCTTTCCGCTTTTCCTGGAATCCATGGCGGAGTACCACCGGATTCTTGACTACCAGGAATCCCGCTTCCTGACGCGAACGGTGAATGGCCAGACTACGGCCGACGGCGTATCCTATGATTTCAGTAACCGGGGCGCTTTCTCCCTGTCCCTCGGTGCCGGCATCATTGCCGGCCAGGCCCGCCTGAGCCTCAGAGGGAGTGCCACCAGACGCAAGTACGATACGTACCTGCTCAATCTTTACCGACTGAGTGTGGTGGGGAGTGTGGATTTTTAGACGAAACTCGCGCAGATACCTGGGCAATCGCAAGCACGCTCAGCAGAGGCTTCGCCCGTCCGCCGAAGGGGGGATCCCTCTCCGCTCGGCCGACGACCGCTCAGCAGAATCAGCTCCCGGCGTTAGCTTACCTGGGCCCCATCCCCACGACGCAGGCCTGCGAGCGAGCTTGCAATTGCCCTGACGCAGACACTACTTCTTTCAAGACCAGAGAATATTTTGCCTAATTACATCTCCAAAAAGAAAAACCGCATTCCAGCCC
>JAUIIF010000755.1 GCA_030431945.1 Bacteroidia bacterium
GAGGGCTTCAAGAGCGTGGGGGCGGGGCTGGAACTTCGCCGGCCGGCCGGTAGTGGCAATTACTTCGGGTTGGGGGTACAGCTTCAGCAGGATGAAGCTGGCAGTAGTGACTTCAAAAGAAATCAGGGGTTATTCAGCTTCAGTTACCAGCAATTTCTCGGCGGTTCCCGCCGGCGCGGCACCGGCCATTACCTGGCGGGCGGGGCCCAGTTGGGGGTAGCCAGTCGTGGCCTCGACCTGGCCAAGCTCTGGTTTTCCAATCAGTATTTCATTAACGGGGCTACCCGGGAATCCTACATCGACACGAACCTGCCCAACGGTGAAGGCATTTCCGGTTCCGGCAGCAGTCTCTACCTCGACACAAACGTAGGGCTGGGGTGGTTTGCCAACCTTGGCGACCGCAAAGGCGCCTACCTGGGGGCAGCACTCTATCACCTCACCAAGCCGGATGTTTCCCCCATTGCCGGCAACATTGACCAGCTGGATCAGCGCCTGGTCGTGCACGGCGGCGGTGAGCTCCCCCTTGGCAACGGAGACATGAGTTTACTGCCCGCTTTCCGCTTTATGGATCAGGGGCCTGCCTACGAGGCCCTGTTCGGGGCCAATCTCCGCTATACGGAGCGCCAGTGGCGGGAGGTAGCCCTGCGGGCCGGCCTCTGGGGCCAGGTAAGTAACCAGCTAGCGGACAGCCCCGGACTAAATGCCCTCATCGTCGCCGTAGGGCTTGAAACGGAACGCATTCAATTTGGCCTCAGTTACGATATTTCGGCCGGAGAAGTAGGGACAATCACCAATAGTCGAGGCGGCTGGGAATTAAGCATGATCTACGTGCAACCGGCCAAATACCGGGAGCGCGTTATCTGCCCAACGTTCTAAAGCTTATCAAGACCCGTTATTGATTAGCTGATTTCAGCACGGCGAACCGGAATATATAGCGGACGACCTGTAAGTTTGTGCCCAGCATGCGGTCATTACTACTACATCGTGGTATCATTTTTCTGGCGGGCATATTGCTCTGCCTGCATACGCTGCTGCCCCACGTACACGCAAATTTCACGGCAGGCACCGATGCCCTAAGCATGGGTACGCGGCCTGAGGTTAACCACAGTCTGCTCGATTTGCTCAGCGGGCTGGTGGAAGGAGACCTTGGCCAGGAGCACCTGGAAAATTTCACCCAGGGCAAAGCCGACCTGGAGGTCGTCAAAACAATTATTGCACCTGCGGCCGCGCCCCTTCCTTCCACTCCGGATTTCACGACCATTGCGCCTGCCACAGGCACCGGCTTTTTCCTGACTGCGGCAGCTTCCTTGCAAGACCCGGGCTATCCGGGCCTGCAGCCCCTGCGTGGCCCCCCCGTACCGGCTTAGTACCGTACCCCAGCCCCATAGTTTGTTGCTGGATTCTTGTTTTCAGATGGCCTTGCCCACCCCGTTCCGGGTGTTTTGTCCTGGCCATTACTAAGCCAATCATATTATGTTTGATGCCATTATCAGGTTCTCCCTGGAGAACAAACTGATCGTGTTGCTGGGGGTATTTACCCTGGCGGTACTCGGCGTATTCTCCGCCACCCAAATTCCCTTAGACGCCGTTCCGGACATTACCAACAACCAGGTTCAGATCGTCAGCGTCGCCCCTACTTACGCACCGGAAGAAGTAGAACAACTCATTACTTACCCGCTGGAAGCAGCTATGACGAACCTGCCCGACGTGGTGGAAGTCCGCTCGATTTCCCGGTACGGGCTCTCGGTCATCACCATCGTTTTTGAAGAAGACGTGGAAATCCTCCGCGCCCGGCAGTACGTCCAGGAGCAACTCAACGTTGCCGCCGGCGAGTTGCCCTCCGGCGTGGAGACGGAACTCATGCCCATCACCACGGGGCTGGGAGAAATTTACCAGTACGTCCTTACCGTCGACCCTGCCCATGCGCCGGAATACGATGCCACCCGCCTGCGGACCATCCAGGACTGGATCGTGAAGCGACAGCTGAACGGCACGAAGGGCATCATCGAGGTCAGCAGTTTCGGGGGGTACCTCAAACAGTACGAAGTGGCCCTCGACCCCCGGCTGCTCAGGGCTAATAACCTGAGTGTGGCCCACGTCCTCAACGCGCTGGAGGTCAATAATGAAAACAGTGGCGGCAGTTACCTGGAAAGGGGGCCCTACTCCTACTATATCCGGACGGACGGCCGGGTAAGTACTGCTGATGAGATTGAGGAGATTCCGCTG
>JAUIIF010000756.1 GCA_030431945.1 Bacteroidia bacterium
GCGCTCCCGGGCCAATACGGACGAGGAAAAAGAAGGGGAAGCCAAACCTCGGGAGCGCCGCCGGGCCAATAGCGGCCCGAGTAACGCCGCCCGCCTCCTGATCCGCCCCTTGCTCGCCCTGCGCAGCGTTCGGGTAAACTACAGTGAGGATTTCGAAACCATTATTCCAGGCTTCACGCCCGAAGCCAGATTGTTTGGCCAGGCGCGCGGCTTTGATGCACCGGGCTGGGGCTTCGTCGCCGGCCTGCAGCCTAAAATCCGCCTGCTGGAAGAAAGCGAATGGGGTGGGCAAGATGACTACCTGATGGAACTGGCCGATGGGGGCTACCTCTCTACCAACCCGCTGCTAAGTCAGGACGTTATTCAGAACTACACGCGTACCTGGGACGGTAACGCAACCATCGAACCGTTCAAGGATTTCCGCCTGGAACTGACGATGGACCGGTCTTTTACCGAAAACTACACGGAGACCTTTAAAGTACTGACCAAGGATCCTGCAAATCAGGAATTCCTGCACCGGGTGCCGATCCGCGACGGTGCCCTCACCTTCACCAATGGTGGCGCCAGCTCCCTGTTCAATCAGGATACGACAAACCTCAACATGCTCTTCGAAACTTTCGAGGCGAATCGCCTGATCGTCAGCCAGCGCCTCGGCCGGCAGAGCGAGAATCCGAACCTGCTGCACAGTGATCCTAATTTGGCGGAACAAGGTTACGCTTTCGGCTATGGCCCCAATCAGCAGGATGTGCTGTTACCGGCTTTCCTCGCAGCCTACCGGGGCGAAGACGCCAACGACGTTAGCCTCAATCCGTTTGACCTGAAGGCCAGCCCCAACTGGCGGCTTACGTGGACAGGACTGGATAAGGTGGGAAGCCTGGGGGATATTTTTGCCCGGGTCAACATCAACCATGGCTTCCAGTCCACTTTCGCCATCAGCAGCTACGGTACGAGCCTGGACTACCTTGATGCGCTTACGGAGGCAACCACGCCTCTCCTGACGGGCTACGATACGGTCTCCCTGAACTATTTCCCCCGCATCGAAATTCCCAACATCACGGAGTCGAAATCTTTCGCGCCCCTGGTGTCCATTGAGGCAGAAATGCAAAACGGACTCTCCTTCAATTTCGCTTACCAGACGCAGGATAACCGCAGCATCAACATCATCAGCAAGTTGCTCAACGAACAGGTGAATAAAGAGATCATCGGTGGCTTCGGCATCGTCCTGCAAGATATTCAGATCGGATTCCTGCAGGGGAAAACAAAAAAGAAGCGCCCCTCCAGAGATGAGCCGGAGCCGGAGGCCAACTCCCGGAATCGCCGGCGGGGCAATAGCCAGTCCGGAGGCCGCCTTTCGGTCAGCGATATGGACATTCAGTTCAACTTCAGTCTGCGGGATGGTAAAACCTACGCCAGCCGGTTGAACCCCCGCATCCGGGAAATTGTCGAAGGCAGCCGGGTCTTCACCCTCGCCCCCTCGGTCGAGTACCAGGTGAACGACCTCCTTAGCTTACGTGCTTTCTTTGACTACCGGAAGACAACGCCCTTCAACCCGCTCGGCTTCCCACAGACGGCCGCGAGCGGTGGCATCGTCGTCCGGTTCCAGTTGCAGTAACCGGAAATAATCCGATTCCGCACGGAAAAATGGGTGGACGAGACAACCTCGTTCACCCATTTTTATGCGTGGCGATATTGGCAAAATGCTTCTTAATCATTGGGCGGCGGCGCGCAGGTGCCGGGGAAGGATCAAGGAGCCCGCCGAACTGATTAGCTGGCTTAATTCGGGAGTGACCGACAAGACTTGGACAAACACTAGCCCCCGCACGTCGGCCGACGCGGCCGCTGCATGGCCTGACGTGGCCGTCGTAGACTGTTCAGTTTATTGTCATCGTATCGGCGCATCCCTTATTCTTTTGCGGTTTCGCCTGACTTCATTGTCCAATGATGTCGCGTAGTTTTTGATCAGCTTGTCGGTTAGTTTGCTTGTCTGGGAAAAGCCTCAAACGAGCTTCGTCAATGTTGGCCTGCCCATACTCCTAAAGGCGCTTAAAGCCTAAGCCGAGTTTCTTTTCCGTTTGTCATTTAAAGTCACCGAACGTGGAGTCGACCACGTCGCCTACTGCACACCAGCGGAATCCTCGTTGGATTTTGTACCATTGCATTGCCTTTAAGGTCAGCAATCAGCGATCATTGCACCGCTCTAGCTTCTTTGAGCCCGGTGGAG
>JAUIIF010000757.1 GCA_030431945.1 Bacteroidia bacterium
GGGATGCAGGATCATTTCCGCTCCCTGGGCCGGGGCCTGATCGACAGTCGCGACGTCATCTACTTCCTCAGCCTCACCGGCTTCTTTATTTTACTGACCGTACTGAGCCTGGAAAGGCGGAAGTGGTAGACGGAGTTCTTTTTTTCTTCCCCGTTACCGATGAGGTGGCGGGTACCATACGGGCGCGGCCGCAGGTGCTGACGGAGGGATAGAGGGGCAATGAGGGAGGCGCAGACCTAAGTCGGAGTGGCAGGGAGCAGGTATCTCGCCCTTATCCGGAAAAAGAAGCAGGGCAAGCGAACCTAAAGGTCCGTAGAGGTTTATATCTTTTTAGCTAACATTGCAGTTCCAAAAGCTCCGTACCACTATGCAGAATCGCTCCGTCATCGACAACGTCAAACCGCAGGTTAATAATGGCCGCTTCCAGATCCAGCGTGTCGTTGGGGAAAAGGTCCACGTCACGGCGGACATTTTTGGTGACGGCCATGACTACCTCCGGGCCGTAGTGGAATACAAAACGAGCAAAGCCCGGAAGTGGAACACTGTGGAGATGACGGAACTGGGCAATGACCGCTGGGAAGCTACCTTCTCCGTTACGGAGCAGGCCATTTACCAGTACCGGCTCGTGGCCTGGGTGGATCATTTGCTGACCTGGTACCGGGGCTTCAAGAAAAAGCAGGCGGACGGCCAGGAAATGGGCGTGGAACTGATCATCGGTGCCAACCTGCTTAATGAAGTAGCCAACAGCCTGAAGGGGGCTGCCCAGAAGGAAGTCAACGCTGCCATTAAAGAGCTCGGCGGGGAAGACCAGCAGGCGGCGGTGGCCTACGTGCTCAGTCCGGTCTTCGCTAAAATCATCAACGATTTTCCGCTGCGACGTTTTGAAACGACGTACGACCATGGCATGCAGGTGAAGGTCGGGCGACTGCGCGAGCGGTTCAGCAGCTGGTACGAACTGTTTCCCCGCTCGGCATCGCCGAGCGTAGACCGGGCGGGCACCTTCAAGGATGTAGAAAACCTGCTGCCACGGGTGGAGGAAATGGGCTTTGACGTATTGTACATGCCCCCGGTACACCCCATCGGCCGGAAGAACCGGAAGGGCCGGAACAATGCCACCAACGCCATGGAAGGCGAACCGGGCAGCCCCTGGGCCATTGGTGCTGCCGAAGGCGGACACAAGGCCATCTTGCCCGAATTGGGCGATATCAGTGATTACAAAGCCCTGATCAAACGGGCCAAAAAAGAATACGACATCGACGTTGCTCTGGACCTCGCCTTCCAGTGTGCACCGGACCATCCCTACATCACCGAACACCCCGACTGGTTCATCTGGCGACCGGATGGCTCCATCATGTACGCGGAAAACCCACCGAAAAAGTACCAGGACATCGTCCCGATCAATTTCGAGACGGCCGACCACAAAGCCCTCTGGAAAGAACTCCTCAGCGTGGTGCTGTACTGGTGTAAGGCCGGGGTAACCATTTTCCGGGTGGACAACCCCCACACGAAACCCTACCGTTTCTGGGAGTACATCATCGAGGAAACCAACAAGCAGTACCCAGACACCATTTTCCTGGCCGAAGCCTTTACCCGTCCGGCCATCATGGCCGAGCTGGCCAAGCGGGGTTTCCAGCAGAGCTACACCTATTTCACCTGGCGGACGACGCCGCAGGAAATGAAGGAATACCTGATCGAGCTTACGACAACGGACCTGGCCGACGTGATGCAGCCAAACTTCTGGCCCAATACCCCCGATATTCTCGCCTACGAAATGATGGGCGCGAACGCCAACCAGTTTGTCAAGCGCTTACTGCTGGCTGCGACCCTCTCCAGTTCCTACGGCCTCTACGGCCCCAGCTACGAATTGATGGAAAACCGGGGCAACACCAACGGGAAGGAAGAGTACTACGATTCGGAGAAATACATGGTCCGCCACTACGACTGGAGCTACCGGAACCGGATAACCGATGCTTACACCCTGATCAATCAGGCCCGGAAAGACAATCCGGCGCTCCAGCAAACCAACAACATCCGGTTTACCGGAACGGATAACGGCAACCTGCTCAGCTACGTTAAGTGGGACGATGAACGCACCAACTTCATCTGGACCATCGTCAACTTCGATCAGCACCACCGCCAGGGCGGGCACGTCAGTGTCCCCCAGGATATACTGGGGCACGAGGGCTTCCGCGTAACGGACCTCCTTACCGG
>JAUIIF010000072.1 GCA_030431945.1 Bacteroidia bacterium
TCTTACTTCGTAGGTACTGTTGGTCCCCCTGAAGCTGGTCGGCATACCAACGTATTCATGCCGTGCGTCTTGTGTGGCCCACCAGGCCCGTAAACTGGGAACGGTTAACAGGACCGGTTTGCCCAGCGCCCCGGCGTCGGCAACCACGAGCTCTTCCTGTCGTTTGAGCCGGCTCAGCAGGGTCTTTTCGTGGGGCCGGACGCTGCCGTCCAGAAAGTAGGCTGCGGGTAACAAGCCACAGATTCCCCGGCTGCGCCGGCCGGTAGTATGGTGCCGGATGGTCAACTCCGCAAAAGCAGGCAACCGGCTGGCGTTAAGTTTTTCTGCCGGGACGTTGTGCACGCCGTTTCGAGTCGCCGGCAGTTCATTAACCTGACCAGGGGGAGGAGTAAAAAAACGAGGGAAAGGGTGAAGGCTCAAGGACATTAGCAAGCGAATTAACGCAAGGTAGAAAAAACCAGCGAAGCAGCACATGGCTAAAAGAAAGAGAGGCGCGGCACAAGTGCCACACCTCTCCTGAACTAAACCCCAGTTATAAAAAATCTTTTGTCCTTACGGGTTAATGTCGGACTTAATCGTAATCAGCAACGTGCAAGCCGCTGACTCGTGCAATATACGGTTTTCCGCTCCCGGAAATTGTTCCCGGGAAGGAGAAATTTACCCCGCAGGGAAACTTTAACGTGCGTCCGCCGCAGCACCAAAGTCAAACAGCAGGCTGAAACGGAGCGTGTTGTCCAGCGGGTTCCGCTGGTTGCTGGTCGGGACAAGGTAGCTGAAGTTGAGGCCAAAAATATTGTACTTCAGCCCCAGGCCGGCCGTCAGGTACTGCCGGCCACCTTTCGTATTGCCTTCGTGGAAGTAGCCGGCCCGGACGGCAAATTGCTGATCGTACCAGTACTCAGCGCCAATGCTGTAGGTGAATTCCCGCAGTTCTTCCCCGAAACCCTGAGGAGCATCGCTGAGGCTGCTGAACAACCCTGAGATGGGAGACTGGTCATCAATTGCGTCCTGGTCACAGTTAACGTCCGTTCCGTCACAAGGCGTAGGTACCAGCAGTTTGTTGGTTTCCGCCGTAATGGTCAGCTCGTTGTAATCGTCCAGTTGGAAAGTGTAAGCAGCGCCAATCGCCAGGTTGGCCGGCAAAAAGTCACGCACGGTATCCTGGGTGTAGGTAATCTTGGAGCCGATATTGGTAATGGCGGCCCCCACGGCAAACTTGTTGTTCTTGCCACCGGCGGTACGGATACGGTCGTTGCGGTAGGTAAAGCCGA
The DNA here is from genome assembly GCA_030431945.1 of Bacteroidia bacterium. Classification (GTDB taxonomy): domain Bacteria; phylum Bacteroidota; class Bacteroidia; order Chitinophagales; family Saprospiraceae; genus Neolewinella. The sequence continues at coordinate 1,272 of JAUIIF010000072.1, forward strand.
GATCTGCGGCAAATGCCTGGCCGGCTTCCAGGACAACACCACTTACCTCCTGGCCACTGGCCAGGTTGGAGTTGATGTACTTACCGGTAAGGCTGGCACTGAAGCGGTCGCTCAGTTTACGGGTGTACGCCAGGGCAAACTCAAATTCATTGGGTTTGCCCGTACCGGTGCTCATGCCGTTAACGTCGGTGTACTGAATGTCTCCGAGGCTGAAATAACGCAGGGAGGCACCTACTGCCTGAAACTCGTCGAGTTTCTTGTAGCCACTCAGGTAAGCCAGGTATACATCGTTCAGGCCCAGAGCCTGCAGCCAGGGCGTGTACGTGGCCCCCAGGGCGAGGTCTTCCTCGGCAAAAGCCAGGCGGCTGGCGTTGTAGTGCATGGCGTTGGCATCGCCGCTGAGGGCGACCCCCGCATCCCCCATGGCACCGCCTCGGGCGTCGGGGTTAATGCGCAGAAAAGGAACGGCGGAAACCACCGTATTGACACAGGGGGCACCCGTGCCGGGCTGGACAGCATTATTGTTCTCGTCAAGAACACAGGCATTCTGCCCGTTTACGGAGAGGGAAAGGCAGCTGAGGGCCAGAAAGCAGATAGCGTTGCGTAGGATTTGTTGCATGGTTGCGGTTGATAATTCCGAGATAATGGCTACCGGGGAAGATTGGTCAAATGGCAGCATCAGAGATAGATCGCCTTAAGGGAGCAGTATGATGCCCGTTAAGGCTTTTTTAACGGTTAGGTCGGGGGGCTTATTTTAGCTTGCCGCTGACTTACGTAGTTTAAGGGATGATTACGGAGGCGCAAAGTTACGGTTTTCAGGCATTCCGCTTAAGGGGAGACGACGCAGCAGCAGAATTCGTGGCTTTACGCCCGGGGAAATGATTTTTTTGGCGCGCACGCCGGTGCAGAGTCAAGGTAGTGAAGCAGTGCCTGCGGCTCCGGTATGGTGCCCTGAAAAACTTTTCCCCGCACCTGCGGCCGCGCAACAATAAACGCAAAAATGCCCGCCCCGAACCAAGCCCGCCCGCTGTACCGCACTGAACGGCCAGCAGAACCCGCGGACCTGGGCAGGTAGCCTTTTCCTGGCCACTGACTAAAAACTTATACCGACCTTTACCCCCGCTCCCTATGTCATCAAACCAAGGTCATGGCTGATATCAAAAGCCACGCACGACAACTCTGGCAGGATTTTGAGGACGGCAACGCCGCCGCCTTCCGGAAGCTCCATGACCTTACCTACGCAGAACTTTACCGCTACGGCCTGCGCCTGGTCCCCCGGCCGGCCCTGGTGCGCGATGCCCTCCAGGAAACTTTTGTCGCCGTCTGGCAACGTAAGGGGCAGCTGCCCCCCGTCCGGGAGCCCTGGCTCTTCCTGCTGACGGCCCTGCGCCATAAACTTTTTGATCTCGTCCGCAAAGAAAAAGAAATGGCCGTGGAACAGCCCCCCGTCCCCTCCGCAGAAGCGGACCTGGTGGAAGCAGAACTGGCGGCAGAACGCCGCCAGTGGCTGGCCAATCGCCTTGCCGGCTTGCCCGAGCGGCAACGGGAAGCCCTGCACCTCCGCTACCGGGTAGAACTGGCGTATCCGGAAATTGCCGAAGTGCTGGGGGTAAGTCAGCAGGTCGCCTACAATTACGTCAACCGCGGACTGAAGACGCTCCGGAAAACACTGGGGGAAATCCCGGAAGATTTTTTTGAAAAATAATTAGCCCCGCAAGGTTAAATCTCCACCCTTACCCCCGTCTTCCCGATAGAAAGCGCACCGTGCGCCTGGATCATGCAAAAAGATTTCTCTGAATTTTTGGCGTTGGACGTCACGGAACTACTCGATCACCCCGCCTTCCGGGAGTGGGCGCTGGCGCCTGAAGTAGAAATTCCGCCGGCACATCCCGAACTTGGCGAAGCCAGGGATCTCCTGCTGAGCATTGCTGAAGTTTCCCCCGTAGTTCCTGGTCCCGCCGAAAGGGCTGCCGACTTCGCGGCCCTGATGAACCGCCTGGAACCGGAAGCCACCCGCCCCGCTGCCACCCGCCGGTTATGGCCACGCTGGGCGGCAGCTGCCGCCGCCGTAGTCCTGCTGTGCTGGGCCGGAAGCAGTTTGCTGCGCACTTCATCAGTAGAAGAGTACGCCACCGGAAACGGAGAACAACGAAAGGTGGAATTGCCGGACGGCACTGCGGTACTGTTGAACGCCAATTCCAGCCTGCGCCTGCCGGCCGGTGGTTGGTCCGCTGACGAGCGAACGGTCCGGCTCGACGGGGAAGCCTTTTTTCAAGTGACAAAACAGCTGGCCCAGGGGGAACCAAGACCCTTTTTGGTCAAGACGGAGGCCGCAGTAGTCCGGGTGCTCGGTACCCGCTTCAACGTGCGGCAACGGCGGGGCAGCCTGCACGTATTTCTGGAGGAAGGCGCCGTCAAAGTAGGGTGGCCCGGAACGGCTCACCAGGCCACCGAATTACTCCCCGGCGAAACGGTGGACTTTGCTGCCGCCCATCTGCCCCCCGTACACCGGCCTGCCTTTACGCCCGAAAATGAAACGGCCTGGACGCGGGGCCGCCTGGTTTTCGAGCGCGTCTCCCTGCGCAAAGCACTCGATGACCTCAGCGACCTCTACGGCATTGCCTTCGTGCTGGCCGGCCCCGAACTGGAAACAAAAGAAGTAAGCTCCGCCGGTATCCCGGTGGATAACCAGGAAGTAGCACTGCGGCTGCTCGCAACGGCCCTTAACCTGAAAATTGAAGAAAGAGAAGATAATGTGTATTCGGTTTCCCTGGGGCAGTAGCTCCGGGAACCTCGGTTTTTAGATCATGCATAGCAAGAGAATATTTACAGGCTTGTTGGTACTGGCACTAGGGTTGTCGGTCCTCTTAACGCCCCACCGAACGGTGGCAGCGGAGCCTTTACCTATGCTCATGCAGGTGGCAGAACCGCGCCCGCTGGCCGAGACGCTGGAAGAACTGGGCCGATTTTACGGGGTCTTCTTTACCTACGATGCGTTACTGGTTGCGGAAACGGAAGTGGACTTCACCCCCTCGAGCCAGGAAACCCTGGAGGAGGCCATCTCCCGCTTACTGGGCCCGACGGACCTGGGGTACGAGGCGTTCGATAATAAATACATTGTCCTGTATAAAGACTCTAAACGTGGCCGCCGGGAGGCCAGCCGCCTGCGCCGGAAAGTGCGGCAGCTAACCCGCCTGGAACAGGATGGCCGGTATGCCGGGTTGATTCGTTCAGACCGGCCGGGCAACAATACCCTGCAGCAACTCGCCACGGAACAGGAGCGGCTGGATGCTGCGAATACGGCTACAGGTGTGGTAACGGATACTGACGGAACACCCCTCACCGGTGTTTTTGTGCGCATGGTCGGAACGGACCGCGGCACCACCACCGATGCGACGGGGCATTTTAGCCTCGCCCTGCCCGACGCATCCCGCGAGGTCATGTTTACTTACCTGGGGCATTTCCCGGTGCGCAAAACCCTGAAGCCGGGGCAACGCCTGTCGGTACAGTTGCGACAGAATGAAACGGAACTGCCGGCGGTGCTAGTCGTAGGGTACGGAACGGTGGACCCCGGTGCGGTAACCTCCAGTATTGTCCGGATTGGCCCGGGGGAAATGACTACGGACCAGACGGCGAGTATGCCCCACCAATGGCTGCAGGGTAGGGTGGCAGGCGTGCAGGTGCTGGCCGGAAACGGAGAGCAAAGTGCGTTTCAGAGCATTCGGATCCGGGGCGGGACCTCCATGAACGCCAGTAATGAGCCGCTTTACGTAATTGACGGTATGCCCGTGGATAATGCGCCGCATACCCCCTCCGGACTGCAACCCGGCCGCAACCCGCTGAACAGCCTGAATCCTGCAGATATTGAAAGCGTTACCGTCCTGAAGGATGCCGCTGCGGGTGCCATATATGGCTCGCGGGCGGCCAACGGAGTAGTGTTGATTGAGACCAAACGCCCCCGGCTTTTTCAGCAGGCAGAGTTGCGGTACGATGGTTGGGTTTCCGTCGCAACGCCGGCGGCGCAACTTGATGTTTTTGATGCGGCTGCCTACCGGGAGCTGGTGGGCAGACTGGCCCCCTGGCGCCTGCCGGAGCTGGGAGATGCCAGTACGAACTGGCAGCAAACCGTACTGGCCGGCGCGGCCCCCACGCACCAGCACACCCTCAGTTACGGGGCTGGCGGCCAGCATGGCGCTTACCGGGCGTCGTTGGGCTTGCTGGAGCGGACTTCTATCGTCAACGGTGCGGGGACGCAGCGCCTGAGCGCTGCCTTCAACGGCCGGCAGGATGTCTGGAAACGGCAGCTCACCCTCGCGGCTAACGTAAAACTGGCCAGGATTACCGACACGTACGTTGCACCGACCATCTTTAGCTATGCCTATGCCTACGATCCGACGCAACCTGTTTTCGACCCGGAGAGTCCGTGGGGAGGATTCTTTGAGTATGATAATGACCTGACCATTAAAAATCCGCTGGGCGAAGCCCAGCAAGTACAGGACGAAGGGCGGACCACCCGCCTGCTGGGCAACGTCAAGGCAGTGTATGCCCCCCGGCAATTCCCCGGGCTCCGGGCAACCGTACAATTGGGGACAGACCTGGGCGGGGGGACAAGGAACCTCTACGCTCCGGCAACCGTCCGCTACCAATTCGCTAATCAGGGGGAATTCCGGCTGGCCCGGGAGCAGCGCCGGAACCGGCTCTGGGAATCTTACCTGAATTACGATCGCCGGGTGGCCGGCGACGAACTGGGCCTGGCCCTTACTGCCGGCTATACCTACCAACACGGTTGGGCCGATTTCCCGGAAGAAGTTTATCTGGGAATCACGGGGTACGACTATGCCTTCGGGCGGGTACCGGTCAGTGACCGCCGCAGTAACAATACCCGCTTTCAGGAAAACCGGCTGGCTTCCTTCTTCGGCCGGGCCAGTTTGGACCTGCGGCAGCGCTATTTCTTTACCGCCAGCCTCCGGACGGATGGTTCTTCGCGCTTTAATCCGGAAGACCGCTGGGCTACCTTCCCCGCTGCTTCCTTTGCCTGGCTGGTGAGCGATGATCGCATCCTGCGTGCGCGCCCGCAATGGATCGGTCGCGTAAAAATCCGGGCGGGCTGGGGCCTGACCGGGAACCAGGAAATCGGCGATTACCAGTACCTGCCTACGTTTACCCTGGGGGACGACCAGGTGCGGTTCCCCTTCGGTGACGAACTATTGATTACCGCCCGCCCCAACGCCGTAAGCAGCAACCTGAAGTGGGAGCAGACCAGCAGCTTCAACCTGGCCCTGGAAATGAGCTGGTTTAACGAACGGGTAAATACGACCCTGGAGTTTTACCACGCTACTACGAAGGACCTCCTTTCCCGGGTCCTGGTACCCGCCGGCTCCAACTTTTCCGACGTGGTGCTGACCAACGTGGGCAGCATCCGGAACCGGGGTGTTGAATTTGCTGCGGAGGCTACCCTCATCGAACAACGAAAATTCCGCTGGACGCTCGGTTTTAACCTGGCCACAAATAAGAACAAAGTGCTTTCCCTGGGGAACGGTCCGGACCAGAATTTCCGGGCCATCAGCACCGGGACGATCAGCGGCGGAACGGGCAATACGATTCAGATTTATCGGGAAGGAGAGCCCCTGCACTCATTTTATGTTTTTGCGCACAAGCTGGACGGCAACGGTCGCCCCCTGGTGGACGGTATCGACCACAACGGAGATGGGCGTGTGGATAAGGCTGACCTGTACGAAGACCTGAACAATGACGGGGTAGTCAATGACAGCGACAAACGCCCCTACGGCCAGCCAGCTCCCCAGCTTTTTGGCGGTTTGCAAACCAGCGTACGTTACGGTGCGTGGGGCTTACACGCCTCGTTGCGCGGGCAGGCCGGTAATTACGTCTATAACAATCTTGCTGCGGAAAGCGAAAGCTACAACAACATCCTGCTGGAGCCGGAACTGCTGAATGTTCCGGTAAGTATTCGGGAAACGGGGTTTCAGTCGCCTCAGTTTTTCTCTGATTATTACGTGGAGGATGCTTCCTTCCTGCGCTTGGATGCCCTGACGCTGGACTACCGATTCCGGCAGGAGGAAAAGAGACTACGCTCCCTGCGGGCGTACGTGACGGTACAAAATGTATTTACCCTGACGGGGTACCGCGGGCTTGACCCCGAAGTGGGGAATGTCAGTGGCAACCCGGCCGTTCCCCGTTACGGCATTGATGATCTTGTTTTTCCCCGTTCCCGGAGTTTCCTGGTAGGGGTAAGTACGCTTTTTTGATTCTACCAAGATAACCTTTTATAAAAAGTATTAATATGAAACTTAAAGTCAAGTATTTTTTAAAGGGCGGCCTGTTGCTGTTCGGCCTGTTGTTGGCCGGGCAGGCAGTTTTTGCCCAGCGTACCGTGAGCGGTACGATTACGGATGCGGAGACCGGGGAAGGCCTGATCGGAGCGTCCGTACTTGCCGTTGGTACTACTTCAGGCACCGTAGGTGACCTGGACGGTAACTTTTCCCTGGCCGTGCCTGCCGGCGTGACGGAATTGGAAATTTCCTACACCGGTTATACCACCCAGCGGGTGGCAATCGGTAACCAGTCCGTTTTCAACATTGCCCTGCAATCCGGTACTGAGCTGGAAGAAGTAGTGGTTATCGGTTACGGTACCGTGAAGCGGGAAGATGCTACCGGATCGGTAGAAACCGTATCTGCCCGGGAATTCAACCAGGGAGCCATCACCTCTGCGCAGGAATTGGTCTCTGGTAAAGTTGCCGGGGTACAAATTACCACGGATGGTTCGCCCGGTGGCGGTGCCAGTATCCGCATTCGGGGAGGCTCCTCGCTGAGCGCGAGCAATGCGCCGTTGGTAGTGATCGACGGGGTGCCGATTGAGACCGACGGGGTCAGCGGTGCCCGTAACCCGCTTAACCTGGTGAACCCGAATGATATCGAAACCTTTACCGTGCTTAAGGACGCTTCGGCTACGGCCATTTACGGCTCCCGGGCATCTAACGGAGTCGTCATCATTACGACCAAGAAGGGCAAGGCGGGCAGTGAGCTGCAGCTGTCCTACAATGGTAGTGTCGGCGTAAGCTCCACGGCTAACCGCCTGGACGTACTGACTGGCGACGAGTACCGGGCACTGATCACCGACCGTTTCGGAGAAGGCAGCACGGAACTCGGGCTGCTGGGCGAAGCTAATACGGACTGGCAGGACGAAGTCCTGCAGGATGCTCTCTTCCATAACCATACGGTTAGCGCAACGGGAGCGATTAAGTCACTGCCCTACCGGGCTACGGTAGGCTATACCAGCCAGGAAGGCGTACTGCTGACGGATGAGTTTCAGCGCGTCACCTACGGCCTGAACCTAAACCCCGGATTCTTTGAGAATACCCTGCAGATTAACGTAGGCATCAAAGGCGTAAACACCAGCAATAACTTCGCCAACCGTGGCGCACTTGGTGCCGCCCTGGCCTTCGATCCGACAGTACCCGTACTGGCGGACAACCAGTTTGGCGGGTTCAATTACATTGCTCAGGATAATGGAAACCCCAATACGCTTGCCCCGGCGAACCCGCTGGCGCTGATCCGGCAGGAAAACAATGAATCTTCCACGAACCGGTACATCGCCAACTTTACGGCGGACTACCGGATGCCGTTCCTGCCGGAATTACGGGCAAACCTGAACCTGGCGTACGACAATTCCGAAGGAGAAGGCAGCATCTTCGTCCCGACGAATGCCGCTTTCGCTTTTGATGATGCCACCGGCGGTGGTGTGGACAATGTATACAGCCAGCAGAAGAAAAATGAGTTGCTGGAGTTTTACCTTAACTACGCCAAAGAGTTTGAAGGTTTCCGCCTGGACATTCTGGGGGGATACTCCTGGCAGAATTTCTTTGTGGACAGCTATTTCCGCAATTCCGACGTAGCCGGAACCCCCGCAAACATCGTTGAAAGCAGTGACCCTGCGGAATACTACCTGTTGTCCTTATTCAGCCGGGCCAATGTTTCCATTGGCGAACGCTTGGTACTTACGGGTACGGTTCGTCGCGACGGTTCTTCGCGTTTCAACGAAGACAACCGTTACGGCTTGTTCCCATCTGCCGCTGCTGCCTACAAAGTTATTGACAACGTCAATAACCCCAAGGGTCTGAACAACCTCAAACTCCGTGCCGGGTACGGGGTGACGGGCCAGCAGGACGTTGGCGGCTATTATCCCTCCCAGGCCATCTACCAGAGCAGTTTTGATAACGCCCGCTACCAGTTCGGAGATCGCTTTGTCACCACACTGCGCCCGGAAGGCTACAATACGGGACTGAAGTGGGAAGAGTCCCGGACCCTTAACCTGGCCGTGGACTTTGGCTTCTTCAATGACCGCCTGAATGGCTCCGTGGAGGTGTATTCACGCGAAACGAGCGACCTGCTTAATTTCATCCCCGTACCTGCCGGTACTAACCTGACGAACTTCATCACGTCAAACGTAGGTGACCTGAAGGGGAATGGTATTGAGTTCAGCCTGAACGGTACCCCTTACCAGACCAAGACCAGCAGCCTTGATATTGCCGTTAATTTCACGATTCAAAATAGTGAGATCACGCGCCTTACGGCTACTGAAGACCCTACCTACACCGGTGTGGCTACGGGCGGTATCGGCGGCGGCGTCGGTAACACCATTCAAATCCACAGTGTAGGTTTTGCTCCTTCCTCTTTCTACGTTTACGAACAGGTGTACGATGAAAGCGGTACGCCCATCGAGGGCGTCTACGTTGACCAAAACGGCGATGGAACCATTAATACCGATGACCTCTACCGTTACGAAAACCCGCAGGCGCAGTCTTTTCTGGGGATGACCATCAACTACAAAGTTGGTAATTTTGACCTCTCCACGGCGGGCCGTGCCAGCTTCGGCAACTATGTATACAACAACAACCTGTCTACCCGCGCCAACTATGACGCCCTGGTGAACAGTACCGGTTTTGTGGTGAATACCTTGCCGGAGATTACGGAAGTGGATTTTGCTACCACGCAGTTTTTCAGCGACTACTACGTGCGCAATGCCTCCTTCTTCCGTCTTGACCACGTTACCGCTGGTTACCGCTTTGCGGACGTACTCGGAGCGGGCAGCAGTATTCGTACCTACCTGACCGTCCAGAATCCATTTGTAATCACCAACTACGAAGGAATTGACCCTGAAGTAGGCGGTGGTATTGACAACACCATTTATCCCCGTGCCCGTACCATCCTGTTGGGCGTTGGCGTTAACTTCTAATCATTAGTGCTATCATGAATACATTGAATAAATTTTTATCCGCCTTACTCCTGTTAGTAATGGCTATGGGCTTTACGGCCTGTTTTGATGACCTGAATACGGTTCCACTCGACCCCGATACCACCACGGCCAACGTCGTCTACGATGACGCGGGGGCTTATGAACAGGTACTGGCCAAGCTGTACGCCGGCCTTTCCGTCTCCGGCCAGCAGGGCCCGGATGGCCGCCCGGACATCAGTGGCATCGACGAAGGTTTCTCTACCTACCTGCGCCAGTACTGGAAAGCCCAGGAACTGACGACGGACGAAGCCGTTATTGCCTGGAACGATGGTAACATCCACGACTACGAAGAGCAGGACTGGAACGCCTCGAACGAATTCATTACGGCGATGTACAACCGCATCTTTTACCAGATCAGCCTCGCCAACGAATACCTGCGGGAAACGACGGAAGAAAAACTGGCCAGCCGCGGCCAGACCGGAGCCATTGCTGACCAGGTCGCTCAGTACCGTGCGGAAGCCCGGTTCCTGCGCGCCCTCAGCTACTGGCACGCACTGGATCTCTTCCGGAATGTTCCCTTCGTAACGGACGAGGATGCCGTTGGTGCCTTCTTCCCCGAACAGACGAATGCCGAAGAGCTGTTCGCCTTTATCGAAGCAGAATTGCTCGACATCGAACCGCTGATCATTGACGCCCGGCAGAACGAATACGGCCGCGCCGACCGCGCCGCCGTCTGGACCCTCCTGGCCAAGATGTACCTCAACGCCGAAGCCCATATTGGTACGGACCGTAACACGGATTGTATCACTTACTGCCAGAAAGTAATCGACGCCGGCTTCTCACTGGAACCGGAATACGCCAACCTCTACGTGGCCGATAATGGTAGCAGCCCGGAGACCATCTTCCCGATTCTGTTCGACGGACAGAGCACCCGGACCTGGGGTGGTATGACCTTCATCACCCACGCTGCCGTTGGCGGCGGAATGGACCCCGCAGCTTTCGGTCTTGACGGTGGCTGGGGTGGTACCCGGGCAACGAGCGCCTTTGTCAACAAGTTTCCCTCTACCGGTGGGGGCGGACAGGTTATCAACGCTCCTCAGGATCCGAACAACACGTACAACGTACTGACGGTACCTGGTGCTCATCAGGGCTGGGACCCGGAATCCACCGAGGTCGTCATCGCGCAGAAAGGGACGGATAATGTCTTCGAAGGCTACTATTACTTTGCAGAGGCCGGCGAATTCAAGTTCGCCCGCGGCAGCTGGGAGGAAAACTGGGGAGATACCGGTGCCGACGGCACCCTGGATCCCGGCGGTGATAACATCGCCATTGCCG
>JAUIIF010000758.1 GCA_030431945.1 Bacteroidia bacterium
AGGGCGACCTCTACCTCGACAATATTAAATTGCTCTACTTCTGATTCCTCCCGGCAAAGCAGCGGCAAACGGTCTACCTCCTTCTCCCGATACGGCTTCCCGTCGCCGGAAAGACCGGCGCGTTTATATTGTCACCGACTTCCTGATGGCCTGGTTGGCCTGGACGATTTTCTTCCTGCTCCGGAGTGGCAAACAAGGCAACATTGTTACGCCGGAAAGCCTGACGGGAGACATTAATTATTACTGGGGAAGTTTACTGATCCCCCTGGGCTGGGTACTGGCCTACGCCCTTTTCGATCAGTACCGCGACATCTACCGCCTGAGTCGCCTCCGGACACTTGCCCATACCCTCCTGCTGTCCGTCGGGGGCGTACTCCTTCTTTTCTTTACGGTGCTGCTGGACGACGTCACGGCGGATTACCATGATTATTACCAGAACCTGCTGGCCCTGCTGGCGCTGCACTTTACGCTTACGGCCCTCGCCCGGATGATCTTACTGACCCGGGCCAGCCGCAGGATAAAGGAAGGCAAGGTTTCCTTCAACACCATCATTATTGGTGGCAGCGAGGCAGCGCTGAATCTCTACCAGGAGATCCTGGCACAGCCGAAAGGCCTGGGCTATCGCTTCGTCGGCTTTGTGGACAGCAGGCGCACAGTGCCGCCCTTGCTGGCCCGGGAGCTTCCCCTCCTCGGCAATCTCCGTAAACTCGCTACGGTTATTGAAGAACACGACGTTGAAGAAGTGATCATCGCTATCGAAACCAGTCAACACAACCGGCTACGGGAGCTGCTGAATGTTCTTTTTGACTTTGAGGACCGCATCCTGGTAAAAATCATTCCCGACATGTATGACATCATGCTGGGGTCAGTAAAAATGGACCACGTGTTCGGGGCCGTGCTGATCGAAATCCGCCAGGGAATGATGCCCCGCTGGCAACGTTTTTTGAAACGTCTGATGGATTTATCAGTCTCCAGCATAATGCTGCTGTTGCTCTTTCCGCTCTTACTCTACGTGGCCCTCCGGGTTCGCCTCTCGAGCCAGGGACCAATTTTTTACCAACAGGAGCGAATCGGCCTGAACGGCCGGCCGTTCAACATCATCAAATTCCGGTCGATGTACACTGATGCGGAAGCGGCAGGGCCGCAGCTCAGCAGCGATACCGATGACCGCTGTACCCCGTGGGGAGGCACAATGCGGAAATGGCGGCTGGATGAGCTCCCCCAATTCTGGAATGTGTTGCGGGGGGATATGTCGCTCGTCGGCCCCCGCCCCGAACGACAGTATTACATCGACCTCATCAGTGCCAGGGCACCACACTACCGTCACCTGCTGAAAGTTCGGCCGGGGATTACCAGTTGGGGCCAGGTGAAGTACGGCTACGCCAGCAACGTGGACGAAATGATTCAGCGGCTGAAGTTTGACATTCTCTACATTGAAAACCGGTCGCTGGCACTGGATTTCAAGATTCTGTTTTACACCGTAGTCGTGTTGTTGCAGGGGAAGGGAAAATGATGGATTACTTATCCGGCCGCTAAGCCCACCGAATCAGCTCCTTCCCTGCACCTTAATGAACGGGCGGGTCCGGGGACCCGTAGCATTTGCTTAACTCCCCCCTGAAAAAGTTACTGCAGGCTATCTCCCCGCAGTTCCCGGTATTTTTTCCGGGCCTCTACGGCCAGGATGCTGCCGCTGTAGTCCAGGAACAGGGTTTCGTACAATTCCTGCGCCTTTGTCTTATTGCCCAGCTGGTTTTCGTACAGGCCGGCCAGGGCCCACAGGCTGTTATCCAGGCGGATGCTTTCCGGGTAGCCCTCCAGGATGGATTGGTAGGCCGCAGCGGCTTCTTCATAACGCCGCAGCTTGGTATAGATACCGGCCTTGAGGAAGATGATATCGTCTTCGAGGTCGTGCCCGGGGAATGCGGCTTTCAGTTCATCGAGTTTGGTGAAAGCATCGTCAAACCGGTTCTGAAAGACCAGCAATTCAGCATCGGCGTAAGTTTGCAGGGCAAGTGCACTGGTGTCGAGCCCGAGGTTGTCCATGATAAAGACGGAGAGATCCAGCGCATCATTGGCAATCAGGCGGGAGGTGGAAGCCTTGAGCACGTCGAATTGGGATTGCGCCCATTCGAAGTCTCCGCGGAAATAGCTCAGGCGGGCATTCCGGAAACGGGCTTCGTGGCCCAGCAGATCTTCCTTAAACTTTTT
>JAUIIF010000073.1 GCA_030431945.1 Bacteroidia bacterium
CGCTGGGGGCTCTTTTGGATGGGCGCTGCGCGCCTTTTTAGACAGGCGCTGCGCGCCTTTTTGGACGGGCGCTTCGCGACCTTTTAGATGGGCGCTGCGCGCCTTTTTAGACAGGCGCTGCGCGCCTTTTTAGACAGGCGCTGCGCGCCTTTTTAGACGGGCGCTTCGCGACCTTTTAGATGCTGTGCTTTTAGGTAGCGGCTCCAAATTTGGCGGGATGCTTCATCATGTAAGAGAGTAGTTTTGCGACCTCTTCGTTAAGCGCAACTAGTTCCTTGTAGGTGGTTTCATCGAGGTATTTGCAAGCCAGGGCGAATTCTAACCAAACCAGCGTCTCGGCAGTTTCTGCCGCACAATCCGACAGCTTGGAAATCCAATTTCTGGAATAGCGACGCTTAGCGGAGGCTTCGGCCAGATTTGCACACACTGAGCGAGAAGACCTGCGAACCTGGTCCGTGAGACTATAAACTTCCTCCTTGGGAAAGTATTTGGATAGCTCAAAAATTCTTTGCGCCAGGGTAAAGCTTTTCTCAAAAGCAGTCCACTGACGAAATAACGATTTAGACATTTCACGATAATTAAGTGATCTTGTCCCACAATGATCGCTTCCAAGCAATCAAATAAATCGTTTTCATGCGCATATAGACGAATATATACGTTTAAGGCTATCTTTCGCCTAAAAGCAAAGCGTCTCCAAGGCCGCAAGCCGTCTAAAAGCGAAGCGTCTCCAAGGCCGCAGGCCGCCTAAAAGCGAAGCGTCTCCAAGGCCGCAGGCCGTCTAAAAGCAAAGCGTCTCCAAGGCCGCAAGCCGTCTAAAAGCGAAGCGTCTCCAAGGCCGCAGGCCGCCTAAAAGCGAAGCGTCTCCAAGGCCGCAAGCCGTCTAAAAGCGAAGCGTCTATAAGGCCGCAGGCCGCCTAAAAGCAAAGCGTCTCCAAGGCCGCAGGCCGTCTAAAAGCAAAGCGCCCGACTACTTCCCCAGCTTTCGCAACTGGTTTAAAGTTGCCCGCATATCCTTTGGCATTTCGGCCTCAAAAGTTAGCCGCTCTCCGGTTTCGGGATGATTGAACGCCAGGCGACTGGCGTGGAGTGGCACCCGACTGAGCAGTGGCCTTTCTTCCCGGTCCTTTTTATAGTTATAGCGTCTGCCCTTGATTTCGGAGAGAAGGAAAGCTTCCCGTTTGCCGTAGAAGGGGTCTACCATCAGGGGAAAACCGGCGTAGGCAAGATGAACCCTGATCTGGTGCGTACGTCCGGTAAAAATCTGTACGCCCACCAGGCTGAACTGGTGGCCGAATTCTTCCATTTTCTTAAAGATGGTGAAAGCATGCTTGCCACGGTTGGACACCATCATCTGTCCCATTTTCCCGGGGTTGGTGGCGATGGGCTCGTCAATCTCTACTTCTTCGTCTCCCGGCTGCCCTTCGACAATGGCGTGGTACACTTTGTCCACCTCCCGGTCCTGAAACTGCCGGTTAAGCTCCTTGTGGGCCTCCGGCGTGCGGGCGACGACCAGGCAACCGCTGGTGGGTTTATCCAACCGGTGAACGGCGATGATCGGATCTCCGAATTTTGCCCCCAGCAGGTGTACTACATTGGGAATATCGGCAATGTAGCGGTCCGGGACCGAAAGTAAATTGGCCGGCTTATTGATGACGATGAGGTGATCGTCCTGGTATAGAATCTCTAACTTCACGGGGGGCTTTTTATCTTGGGCGCAAAGGTAAGTAAAGCCGGGCGGGTGGAGACCACCGTAAAACTTACCGGCACCGGGCCACTCTGAGCTCCCTCACCCTACAGCTACGGAAGGAACCGCTGGCTGCCCCAGGCGGGGGCCGGAGCCGGCAACCTCATCAGGTGCCGGAAGTGCGCCTTCCCCGTGGCGCACCATAAAAAAAGCCTGGACCTCAATTGGCCCAGGCTTTCAATAATCCCATGAACATATATCTTTAACTGAGTGCTTCCGGTAAAGTGAATGTGTTCTGGCGGCCACCATAATAAAGCCGACCAGAACACACTTTCACGGAAATTCGTAATCTCAGAATAGTTTTTTTGACAGTGTAGTTGGAGACATTCCTCCCGCTGACAATACAAAAGTGCAGCCAAAGCAGTCCAAACCAAAAGACACATTCGACTATTTGTGAATCACTTATTCCAATAAAAAGAGCCTCAAATCATTATTTTTCAATGACTTGAGGCTCCTTTTTGTGAAAAATTTATCAAGAAAAAGCTACTCTTCTTCGCCGATAATTTTTTCTTTCAGGTCATCTACCGTGTCTTCCACGGCATTTTCGACCTGATCTGCTACTTGTTCCAGGCGTTCACCTGCGTCTTCCATCTTGTCTTCCACCTGATCCGCAGCCTGGTCGAGCTTTTCGCCCGCTACCTTCGCGATGGCTTTTACGGTATCCGTAACGTCCTCCACCGTATCCGCAATGCTTTCGGAGGCAGCGGTGAAGACATCACCGAGCTGATCCAGAATACCGCCTTCTTCGGTGGCTTGCTGGGCCGCGCTACCGACGGTAGTGATGGCCGAGGCGATGGCGTCACCCGCCATTTCCGCCAGACTGGCTTCCGGCTCGCTCTCCGTGGACGACGTAATTTCACTAAAAGCCACCATGGTCTTGACGGACTCGGGGGTGCGATCTTCCAGTCTGGTGCGGCCCCCTTTCTTTTCCTTGCCTTCCACGATGGCTGCCGCTGCGGCCTCCAGTTTAGCCTGTTCCTCCGGACTTACTTCCCGGCTGGCCATCTCCGCAGCGATCTTCGCTTTAGCGGCTTCTGCCGCCGCGCGTTCCGCTTCTTTTTTAGCTCTTTTTTCAGCTTTCGCCTTTTCCTGCTCTATTTTACTTTCGAGCATGGCTTTGGTCTTCATCATGTCATCCAGCTTCACCTGCTTACTGGCGATTCTGCTTTCAATCATGACGACCTTGGCTTCCCGGATTTGCTTTTCCAGCTGGCCGTGCGTTTTTTCGATGCGCCGCCGCTCGAACTTGAGGTCATTCTCATCACGCCCGATTCCGCTGCGCATTCGTTCCATCGCTTTTAGCAAGCCATCAAGACGAGCCTGCGTGCGCCCTGCGTTGCGATCAGTATTGCCACCACCGCCGCCCTGGCCACGTTCTTTTTTTACGGCCTTAAAAGCCGCATCGATCCGGCTGTACACCGCATCACGATCCTCTTTGGTAAACTTAACGTTGTGGAATTTCTTCTGAATATCCCGCAGATCGCTGAACACTTTATTGAGGTGAGTGCCTTCCTGGATGCGTTTTTCCGCATCTTCAAGCAAAGCGCTGAAGCGGGCTACCTGCTTGACTGATTCCTCTTTGTACTGGGAATTCAGTTCATCGCGCATTTTTTTAAGGGCGTCAAAAGACTGGTCGACGCGTTTCCGGATTTCGTTGCCCTGCTCCCGCAGCAAGGTTTTGTCCTGAAGCTGTCCCTGTACCTTTTGCCAAAAGCTTTTGGCCTGGTTCCACAGGTCGGAGGAGTATTCCGAGGCACGCTCGATGCGGTCCTCTATTTCAGCCAGCTCGGACTTATAGCTTTGGGCCAGCTTGTCGCTCAGGACGTGGAAATGCCATTCCGTCTGCGCCCGCAAGATCATATCGGTCTGCTCGGCTTTCAGGTCATCGGGCAGTAAGCCTTCGGAGACGCTTAGCTCACGGGCGATGACCCGGTCGGGTTCCGGGAGTTCCGCTTCCTGGTTTTTACGCCATTTATCCATGAAGGCTTTAAAGACATCATCCGAGACAACTTTCTCGGGATAAGTCTGAATGCGTACGATGTTGTCAGCGACCTGTAACTCGATCGTGATCAGTACGCGTTTTTCCTGGGCGTCGCGCCCCCAGACGGCAATTCGATTTCTCATTTCGGTTAGCGTTGTGCCGGAGGGTAATTGATGGTTGTCCGGCGGCAGTAATACGTTTATTTCGGTTAATCGCAGTGGATGCGCGGTGCGCATCCGGGTATGTTCTTCTTAATAATCCAGGCAGCCCAAGGTGGCAATGCCCCTTTTTATCCGGCCGTTACTTCCTGACCAATAAGATTATTGGCCAGGAGGTATTCAGCGATCTGCACAGCGTTGGTAGCCGCCCCCTTGCGGAGGTTGTCAGCTACGATCCACAAATTAAGGCCATTTTCGATAGATTCATCCCTCCGGATTCGACCAACGAAGACTTCATCCCGATGTTTAGCCAGTAATGGCATGGGGTAGACATTATTTTTCACGTCATCCTGTACAACGATACCGGGAGTGGCCGCCAGCAGTTCGCGGACTTTAGCGACGGTAAACGGCCGGTGAAACTCTACGTTGACACTTTCGCTGTGTCCACCATGCACCGGTACCCGTACGGCCGTAGCCGTAATGGCGATGGAGGGGTCTCCCAGAATTTTCCGGGTTTCGTGGACAAGTTTCATTTCTTCCTTGGTGTAGTCATTGTCCAGGAAGACATCGCAGTGCGGAATACAGTTTTCGAAAATCGGGTAATGATAAGGGCGGTCGGTGCCTTCGGTATCCTGTCCTTGTTTTTCTGCTTCGTACTGGTTTACGGCCGGCACTCCGGTACCCGTGAAACTCTGGTACGTAGAAATTACCAGGCGCTTAATGCCGAATGCTTCGTGCAGGGGGGCCAGGGCCAGCACCATTTGGATGGTAGAGCAGTTCGGGTTGGCAATGATCAGGTCATCGCTTTGCAGTTCTTTGGCATTTACTTCAGGCACCACCAGTTTTTTAGTCGGGTCCATCCGCCAGGCACTGGAATTGTCGACCACTACACAGCCAACTTCAGCAAACTTCGGTGCCCATTCCAGCGAAGTGCTTCCTCCGGCGGAGAAGATGGCTACGTCCGGCCGGGCCGCTACGGCATCTTCCAGTCCGATGACTTTGTAGTCTTTCCCTTCGTACGTGATGGTTTTCCCTACGGAACGGGCCGAGGCGACCGGTAGCAATTCAGTAATCGGAAACTTGTGTTCCTTAAGTACCTGAAACATTACGCCACCTACCAGACCGGTAGCACCAACAACTGCAACTTTCATCTTGGATATTTTTTTGGGAACGCAAAAGTACGATGCTTCCCTGCATAACAAAGGCATGAATAGCGCTCAATAGTTGCAAGGTTTACGACGGGAAGTGACTCCTTCCGGGAATTTTCTGCCCGTCCTGCTGCCCTTCGGCTACGCCAATTGCTACCGGGTTCACCACCAACCCGTGGCAGCGTGCCTGAGTATCTGGCCGTGTGGAGCGCAGGATCTTTAAGTGGTGGAGCAGCGCTTGAACCGGAGTTTAGCCGTAGCTACCGCGTAGTGGCCGCGAAGCGAAATGAACCTTCAGGCAACGAAGCCAGGGCGCACAAGGACCAATGACCAAGCATTGGTAAACGCCCTCACTAGCCGTTGAGCTTCTGAAAGAGCAGGATTCCCCAGCCCAGGTGACCGGCTTTGCCCAACGCAATAAAATCGTCACAGGCTTTGATTCTTTCCTCAACGAAGGCAGGGCTGCTTTCCTTAACCAAACGGTCTTTATTTTCCCGGAGGACTTCCCTTAACTTGGAAAAATGGGTAGCCAGGTGCTCGTGCCGCTCAATCGAGTAAATTTGCTGAAAGAAGCCACGGCGGGCATCCGTTTCGTACTGGCTCAGGCTGATCAGGTCTTCGACCGGAAGCTCCGCAATTTGCGGCAATACGGCTTCCGGCAAGTTTTCACTGGTCAAAATAGCGCTGAATACCAGGCGGCCTTCCGGCTTCATGACCCGGTGAATAGCCCGGAACATTTGTTCTTTGTTGGCCGTGATGCTGAAGCTGTCCTGCGCCAGTACGTAGTCGAAAGTCCCTGGCTCGTAAGGCATGTAGTCCACCGAGCCGAAGGAAACGTGCACCTTCTTGGTCAATTCGATTTTATCGATCTCGGCCTGATTGAAAGCGTTCTGCACTTCATCGTCGTTCAGGCAATCGACTTTACAATTCTGCGACTCCGCAATGTAGCGGGCTGCCGTTCCGAAACCGGACATCAACATCAGAATGCGCGTGCTGCGGTTAATCTTTGGCAGCAGGCGCAGCATACGGTCGGTGGTTGCTCTGGCCGCCTCAAAAGGCGTCATGCCGGGATCATCGTAAAGTCCGACGTGCAGATCATCCCCTCCCCAAAGATTACGGTAAATAGTTTGTGATTTCTTTGTTTCGTTGAAGGATGGAATAGCTACTGCTGGATCTGACATTAATATTGGATGATTTACTCATGTAAACGCACGAAATTGCTTTTTGTGCGATCCCTCCTCTCCTTCATCGTTTACGGGCCGCCCGTACGGGGGCACGCCGCCGGATAATTTTAGCAATTCGCCTGCGCGTGCGGCTGGTGGCAATCGGGTCGGCAGGCGTATGCCTGGTCAGGCCGAGTAAAAAGACATTTTTGCCCTTCAGGAGCGGCGTAGCACCGGCCGCCCGGCCAAATCCGGCCACCATCATACCGTCCGGGCTGTCCCGTGCCCCTATTTCTTCGCTGCCGAGGTAGCTCAGGTGATCCTGGTGGACATCAGGTGTTGCCTGGGCCATGAAGAGGACAAAATTGCGCTGGTCTTCCCCGAAGAAAAAGTAGCGGTGCTGGGCGCGGTAGGCATCTTCCGCGTAGTGATCGTGAATGGTGTAGCTCGGCGCACTCAGGTCAGTGGCCCAGAAGGTGGACCGCGGCCGGTACTTGCCGCCTACCGGCCCCTCGTAAAGAAACCAGTAGGCCTGGTCTGCCGGTGCCTTCAGAATTTCCAGCTTAGCGACGTTGCGGTAAAAGGTCCAGCGCCACTCCCAGGCTCCCGACAGGGAGACCGTAGTAATCTCGTTCCGGCGGGTGATCCTGCTTTCGCACTTCCGGAATCCGGGGTGCCCTACCCCACGGTCTGCCCCAAGATGGACCAGGTTGGGCACACCACGGTAACTGGTAGCTGCGGCTGCCGGATAAGCCGGATCGGGATCATCCTGGTACGCCACCCAGTCGTGGCCCAGCTTATCGAAAATGGCGCTGAAGCCACCGGCGGCTGGATCGTAGAAATAGGTGGCCGTTGCGGTCTTCACCTTAAAATGCGGTCGCCCCAGATGATCCACTACCCGGATGCGACCAATAACGGCATCATTTTCTTCTTCCAGGGGCGGAGAGGCGACTGCCTTTGTTCCGGTGCTGGCACCTGCGGCCGCGCCCCCTGGTCCTGCAAGAGACAGGGCGGGAACGCAGGTGCAAAAGAAAAGATACAAGAGCAAGGCGGGTAATCGGGGCATCGTTGGGGAGCGTAAGGTCAGCTGGTTAAAATCACCCGTATAACCGGGCAGCTGTCTTCCCTGTTCGCTTGGTTTACCGCACCAGACCGATCAAAGACCGGTAATCATCAAAGCGGGCGTCTCCTTCCTCCATCTCCAGCATACTGTCGTGATCCAGACCGAGGTAGAGGTCTTCCAGTTGTCCCAGGGTCTCCGTACACCTCACTTCCACGATACCCTGGCGGAATTGTTCCCAGCGCCAGTTGTACGTGGCCTGCACCTTACGCAGGGTAGCGGCCTGGATCACTCCGGCTTCATCCGCACCGGCGACCGTCTCGATGTTGGCAAAGGCCAATTCATTCCGACTGATCATCAAGGCATCCCGCAGCACGTAGTAGGCGGTATGAACGGTGGTCTGGGGCTGACTGGCCTGCTGGCGGATGAATTCGGCGTACAGGCAAAGCTGAACGTCTTTGGCGTTGCGTAATAAGTTTTTGAAGACCGTCTTTCCCCGCCATTTAAGGTCAACTACGGCGACTTCCGCCTGTCCGTTGCGTGTTCTTTCCAGCACCAGATCGGCCCGGCCCTTTACCTTCTGACCGCCCATCGGCACCAATTCTCCTTCCACCACCTCTTCAGAGCCCCTGATCCGCCAGCCATTTTCCTGCAGGTAATGCACCAGGGACCAGGTGGCGTACTTCATGGTCTGCACAAACTGGACCCGCTCCGGCTCCTGTCCGTATTCCAGTAATACGGCTCCTTCATTACGCAGCAGCCGCAGCCAGTTGTTGTCGACCCACTGGTGAACTTCCTGGCGACTGTAAGGCCGCTGGTCCTGCTGCAGCTGATTGAGCAGTTGCTCCACAAACAGGTGACTGAGGTTACCACGCAACCGGTTTTCACTGGCGATGGATAAGATGGGCGTACCCTGCAGGCGGAGTTGGTGCCTGAACACCCACTTGTACGGATAGTACAGCAGGTCCTCCAGGGCCGTGGGGGTTTCCTGTTCCCGTTCGGTAATGACTTCGGGCCGTTCGAGCGCCAGCTGTGGTACCGGGCCGGCCAGGGGGCGCACAGCCACGTCGGCAAAAGCAGGTGCCTGAAGCGGGTGCAGAACCTCCGGGTTTTCCCGGGCCCGGTCTACTGCAATCGTGATGGCCTGCAGTGCCCCTTCCGGGAAAGCCGCCTCCAGGTCACCCAGCAAAGGATGGGCCTCCACGGGGCTTCCCTGCACCCTCTCCGGCACGCAGAGCACAAGTTGCCGGCGGGCGTGAAGTACCGGGCGCAGCTGTTTCCAGTTGGCCAGGGCATTGGCTTGATCCGGCCCCGACAGGGTGATGCCTTTATGCCGGAGCCAGCTTACTTCTTCCGGATAATAGCGGTGAAAGAAATAATCTGGTTCGTGCTCGATGAAATCCCACCAGATCAGGCGATCCAACGTTTCTCCGGCGGGTAGCCGGAGTACCGAGGCGGCTGAATAAACGGTAGCCAAAGCTCCCTGCTCGGGGTATTGGAACTGAGTGGGGGCCGGTTCATAGACCGTTCTGATCAGTCTTTCCACCTCGAGATAGCTCAGTTCCGTTTCCGGCTGGGCGTCCAGCAATTCCAGTGCCCGTTGTACCTGCGCCGCCAGTACCAACAGTCCGGAGGCGTCCTGCTGCTCGGGTTGGTCCTGTTGTTTTTTCCGGCTGTCGGTATAGGTTTCCAGGGCCCATTCCCGTAAACTGTTCAATAAATCCCGCAGATCGTATTTTGGTACTGGCTGATCACGTGGATAACGGCGGCGGCGGAACCAGTTTTCGTATTCCGCCCGGGTGGCGGCCAGGCGGGTGGCCGACCAGTTGCGCTCCGTTTCCATTTCCAGGAAATACCCTTCCAGCATCTGGAACCAACGGGGCCCGAAGAGACCGGGGGTATCCGCCAGGTACTCCGCAATCCGCTGGCCCAGTCGCCAGTGAAGTGGTTTGGTCACCAGGCTGACGAATTCCATCACCCGCTCCACCTCAATGGGTTCCCAGAGGAAGACGGTTATCAGTTTCAGCACCTGCAGGCTGGGGCGGGCCAGGCTGGTGGAGGGAACGCCTAAACTGGGCAGTCCTTCGGCCAGCAGCGCATTATCCAGGGTATGATTGCGGAGCGGCAGCAGCAAGCCGGGGCGCCAGTCAGGGTTGTCCCGCAAAAGCCGGGCGAGATAGGCCGCCAGGTGGGTTTCCCGCTCGGCGCGCAGTAACAACAGCGATCCATCACCGGTCAGCGTCAGGGGCGTTTCCCCGGCCTCCCCGCGGAGTTGTTGTTGCCACCGACCGAGGTCCGTGTCGGTAGCGGTTGCCTCCGGTTCGGGTAGCGGCTTTACCTGATCCCCCGCCTTTTCCAGGCGGTCCAGCAGGCGTTGGGTACCGATGGGCAGCAGCTCGCGGGGTTCATTCAGCAAAATTTCCAGGCGGGGGTGCCGGTTTTCTGCAAGTGCGGCCAGCAGCAGGTTTAAACGGTCGGCCAAACCGGGAAGCAATTGATAATCGTAGCGGTCATCCAGCAGGATATGCTCCAGTTCGTGGAGAACGGCAATTCGTTCCGGACAGTCTGCAGGAGGGGGGCCGGACAAAGCATACCCCGCCTCCAGTAATTCGTCTCTGCGGCTAAGGACTTCCCCCGTCGTCGCGGGCTGGTCGGCCACAAAGGAGGCGGCGTAGAAAGGGGGCCTGACCGCGGTGGCCAGGTGGGCGTGCAGGACTTGCCGGTACTGCTCCGTACGGAGTGCGGAACGGTTGACCGCAGGTGCGCCCAAAGCATAAAAAGCCTCGAGGTAACTGAGTAAGCCTACCGGAGACAGCGGGAGTAAACCCACCGAAGCCGGCGGAAGTGCAGGCAACGTCTGCGCAGCAGCGAGGGTCTGGCCTAAAAGAATGGTCAATGGAGCAGAGGTGGAGTGGATCAATGGTGGCCGGAGGTAATTTCACTTGCGCCGGCACCTTGGGTGAGGGGCCGATAATACCGAAAACGACGGGCTTCCTGGTGGAAGCCTATCCGCCCATTTCCGCTTTCATGCGCGTGAGCTGAGATTCCCAGAGGGCTCGTTGGTCTTCCACCTCATCGTCGTCGGCAAAGTCGGTCACGTAAACAATGGTCTCTCCGGTCACCGGACTTTTGGTGATGTCGAATTCGAGGTATTCGTCGTCATCGTCCGCGTCCTCCCAGGCGAAACGGACCATATCTGCCTCCTTATCTTCGATTAATTCGGCGATTTCGGCAGACCCTTCCCACACGAAAGTGTAGGTTTGGTCATTAATGTCCACCTCATCACAGAACCAGCGCGTCAGGCACGCCGGATCGGTAAGAAATTGATAGACAATATTCGGGGAGGCCCGGCAGATAAACTCATAAGTAAACTTAACGCGTTCCATATCAGTAGTTTGGGAAGGATGATGGTGGGCAATTAAGGCATTTAAAGTGAGACTACCAAAATTCTTTTTTAGCCCAACCTATTCGCCTTATTTGGTGTTTGTGTAGTGGACGCCGCGGAAAAAGCCTTTAAGGTATTGATCCTTAGGTAAAATAACCGTAATTTTGCGCCCGATTTTAAAAACGTCAATCCTGTATGAGACAGCTAAAAATTACCAAGTCGATTACCAATCGCGAGAGTCAGTCGCTCGAAAAATACCTGCAAGAAATCGGTAAAGTCGATCTGCTGACCCCCGAGGAAGAAGTCGACCTGGCAAAGCGCATCAAGCAGGGTGACCAGATTGCCCTGGAAAAACTAACGAAAGCCAACCTTCGCTTCGTCGTTTCGGTAGCCAAGCAGTACCAGAACCAGGGCCTCTCCTTGTCTGACCTGATTAACGAAGGAAACCTTGGTTTGATCAAGGCTGCGCAGCGTTTCGACGAAACGCGGGGCTTCAAGTTCATCTCCTACGCCGTGTGGTGGATTCGTCAATCCATTCTGCAGGCCCTGGCCGAGCAGAGCCGGATCGTACGTCTTCCCCTTAACAAAGTCGGCAGCCTCAACAAGATCAACAAGGCTTTCTCCATGCTGGAGCAAACCTACGAGCGGGAGCCCAGCAGTGAAGAACTGGCGGCTCAGCTCGAGATTGCCCCGGAAGAAGTAGAGACCACCCTGGGCGTTGCCGCCCGCCACGTCTCCATGGATGCCCCCTTCGTGGAAG
Source organism: Bacteroidia bacterium (assembly GCA_030431945.1). Lineage (GTDB taxonomy): Bacteria > Bacteroidota > Bacteroidia > Chitinophagales > Saprospiraceae > Neolewinella. The sequence goes on from JAUIIF010000073.1 coordinate 11,400, forward strand.
GCGAAGACAACAGCCTGCTGGACGTACTGGCCAACACCGCTACGCCCGGTACGGACTCTGCCCTGGAGTACAAAGAATCCCTGCGCCGGGAAATTGACCGTAGCCTCGGCACGCTTACGGAGCGTCAGTGTGACGTGATCAAGCTGTACTACGGTATCGGTGTTGAGCACCCGATGAGCCTCGAAGACATCGGCGAGAAGTTCGGCCTGACCCGCGAGCGCGTCCGCCAGATCAAAGAACGGGCCATCCGTCGTTTGCGCAAATCCTATAATCGCAATACGCTCAAGTCGTTCCTAGGCTAATGACGAAACACAACTTTGTATCAATCCTCCTACTGCTCTTTGTGGTAGGGGTTTCTTTTTTATCCTGTGATTGGCGGAAGACCGTAGAATCTCATACAGAGCAAACCGGTTTTGGCATTGACAAAAACCCGATAACGGGTCTCCT
>JAUIIF010000759.1 GCA_030431945.1 Bacteroidia bacterium
GGCATCTGACTTCGTTAATAGTTAGTTTAACTAATAAGTAAAGGCTAAAGTTCCACGTCTGGCCACTATTTTTTGCTGAACGGTGCTGTAGGGATACCAAAGTAGCGTGGCCGCCGGCAATCAGGGGGCGCTGCAAGACGTGCAACCCAAGTCGTATTTTGCTCGTTATCAGGGAGTACCCCGTAAAGGTGGTGCTTCGTAACGCCGTTTTATTTCCTTCCGCCCATGAGCATTTACCGTTGTCTATTCATCCTGAGTCTGTTGCTGGTGGGGAGTGCCGCCTACGGACAGCCCGATGCGTCTCCGGCAGACCAGGACCATATCATCAGCATCTTTTTTGGCGGGGGCAGCTACTACATCGATCAGGAGCAAGGTGCCCGGTTGCAGGAATTTCTGGAAGGGATTGGTAAAATTGAGGGATATGAAATAGAAGTTCAGGGGCATACCGATGATATTGGTAACCGGGCTTACAACCTGCGTCTGTCCGAATTTCGTGCCCGGGCCGTAAAGGAGCGCCTACTGAATTTCCCGATTCCGGAAGAAGTGATCGATATGCTGCCGCTTGGGGAAGACGCCCCGAGTTTTGACAATGCTACCTGGCGCGGCAAGCTGAGCAACCGGCGGGTGGACGTCATCTTCAAGCGTATACTTTTTTAAGCCCCGCAGTCCGCAGGGCTCTTTCCTTTAAAAGGTATAGCACTTTACCTTGTTACCGCGCCGGGAACGGCCGCGGCGGGTATTACGCTGCCGGCCTCCCTCTCCGCCAAAATCGTGCAGGCGGATTCCCAGGAAAAAATCTCCTTCACTCAGGGTCGTTCGGGGAAGTACGGTGCCCAGGAGTCGGTCAGTTCCTGCATAAAGGGGGCCTAACCGTACTTGTGCGCCCAGTTGAAATTGCTGCCATTCCGTAATGCTGGCACTGAGCCCGCCGCCGTACCACCATTTGCTGTAATGCGCGGCGAGGGTGAGTACCTGCCCCTGGCTGAGTTGCCGGTTGCCGGCGGAAAGATCACCACGGTAAGCTGCGGCCAGTTGTACCGCTGCCAGAGGGCGGTACCGGAATTGCAAACTGACGGAAGTAGGTAGCCCGACTACAAAAGATTCCGAAACGCGGGTCGCAGCGCTGCTGCCGTTAATGTCTTGTTCCAGTTGGTTCAGTGCGGCTTCCAATCCGTCATCGCCGGAAAAATTATAGTCCTCCCCGACCAAAAGTACGTCTCCGGAGTTGCTGAAGCGATAGCGGTTGGCTGCCGCAAAGTTTAGCTGCCCGAGGTCCAGCAGGGAGACGCCCAGGGAATAGCGATAAATGCCTGCTGCGAGGCTTTCCCAGGCGTACTGCAGCCCCAGATCGGCCGCAAAACCCCGGCCGTTGCCTGTTGGGCCGTCGGTTCCCGCCAGTAAACCGTTGGTCAGTTCCACCTCTGCCTGTACGTTGATGGTGATGAGGCTGTCGCCCGGGAGTTGTCTCAGACTGCCACCGTCCGGCTGGTAAGCGTTGAAGCCTTCGGCGGGTAAGAGGTAGCGGAAATTTCCGCCGAGACTTAATTCCGCATCCGCGTGCAAAACTACGGCATGGGCAACGTGCAGCCCGGCTTCTCCCCATACGGCCCCGGCGGCCTGGATGGCATCTATGGCAATGTCCACCCCGTTGGGCGTGGCGTTGTAAGGCAGGTAATTCAGGTCTGCATCAATACTGCGGGAACTGGTAAGGGCCCGGACGCGGGAGAAAAGGCCAACGCGGGTGGTTTCTCCCAGGCGGAAGGACAGGGCGGGACCGAGCAGGTCAACACCCCCGCGTACGAAAAGCTTCCGGTTCCCGTCCGGGAAGCCGTAGGAGAAGTCACGCCCGCCCAGGGAAAAAGAATTGGTACGCTCGTCCACCGTCACGGCTGCCCCCTCCCGTAGGGCCTGGAGCAGTGATACGCCGGAGGCCCGGCGGGCAAACACGTAATTATTGGCCAGCAGGCCACTGGTACTGACGAGGTTGAGTTCCCAGTCGTAGGGGGTGGTGGTCGTTGCCGCCGGCTGGAGGAAGGAGCTGTAAATGCCCGCGTGAGGATCTAGGGTCCACGTAATGGCCACCTGGCCGGAGAGCCAGAGGGGAGAGAAGGACAGGGTACTGAAAGTTAACCAGTAGGAGAGACGACCGAATAAATTCATGTAAAGTAGGCAAGAAGCGAAGAGGAGTAGGGCAGGCGCTTC